>NZ_RZRY01000290.1:0-7647 GCF_003998035.1 Mesorhizobium sp. M2A.F.Ca.ET.039.01.1.1
CGGCAAGTTCGACGGCGGTCGCGATCTCGCGCTGCTCGCTGCGGCCCCTGGCATGATGCGTCGAAAGGCGGTTGTTGCGCAGCGCGTAGCGCCGGTCGGGCAAAGCGAGCGCGGCGACCAGCGTCGACAGGAAATGCGAGCTCGGATGCGTCGACAGGAAATGGCTGGCGACCCGGTAGTCGACCTCATAGGCCCGGCTCAGGTCGAAGCGGTAGAGCGTGCGCCAATCATCGCCGATATCGGCCTGCAGGCGGAATTGTCCGCCGGTCTCGACGAGGCGGAAGGTTTCGTGCGGCGTCTGCTGCTCGAGCCCTGGTTCCAAAAGCAGCGGCGCCGTCAGCGTCAGGCCGCCGAAGCCGACATCGCCGATGTAAGTGCGGCCGCCAAGCTCGATGCGCAGCAGCATATGGCTGCGCGCCGTGACGGCGTCATCCGGCTGGCCCCACAGCACGCGGGCGGCAAGGCCGCTGACGGTGAAGCCCAGCGCGTCAAGCGCGTGCATGAAGATCAGATTGTGCTCGAAGCAATAGCCGCCGCGGCCCTGGCGAAAAACCTTGTCCTGCAGCGAAGCGACGTCGAGGCCGACGGAGACGCCCATCAAGGCATCAATGTTCTCGAACGGGATCGCCCGCGGGTGCGCGGCGTGCAGCGCCTGCAGCGTGGCAAGCGAAGCGTCGGCCGGTCCGCCGTAACCGATGCGGGCAAAATAGCCATCGAGATCGAAGTCGCTCATTCAGGACGGGTCCGGCTTGACCGGTCCGATATAGGCACTGGGCACCGGCGTCGCAAACAATGGCCGGGATTTGGGATTGGGCCAGCCCTCAGGCTGCTTGATTGTGGTTGTTCTCGGCCGGCTCGTCATCGACGACAGCCGTCTGCTGCGCCGCCAGGAAATTGCCGAACGGGCTCAGGCTCTCGAAGTGGTCGCAGAACACCTTGATGACGACCAGCAGCGGCACCGCCATCAGCGCGCCGACGAAGCCCCACAGCCAGGACCAGAAGGCGATGGCGATGAAGATCGCCACGGCGTTGATCTCAAGACGCCGCCCGACCACCGTCGGCGTCACGAACTGGCCTTCGACAATGTCGCACAGCACCACGAAGGCCGGCGCCAAGAGCGCATAGGCGATCGTGTCGAAGCTGATCAGCGCAATGACGGCGACAATCAGGACGGTCATCAGCGCCCCGACATAGGGCAGGAAATTGAGCAAGGCCGCCATCGCCCCCCAGACGAGCGGGTTGGGCATGCCGAGCCCCCAGAGGCCCAGCCCGATCACCGTGCCGAGACTGACATTGATGACGGAGACCGTGAGCAGATAGTGCGAAATCTCGCGCTCGACGTCATAGACGACGCGCAGCGCCCGCTTCTTCTGCGTCATGCTGGCGAAGGATTGGACGATCTTCTCGTAGAACAGCGTGCCGGAGGCGAGCAGGAACAGCGACAGCACGAAGACGATGGTGATCGCGGTGCCTGCTTCCAGGATGTTGCTGGCCGCGGTGGAGAGGATGCCGGAAGGCGCCACCGCGACCCGCTGCAGGCCGGGCTCCTGCGAGGTCTCGGTCAGCGCTTCCAGTTGATGCGCGAGGTCCGTCATTCGTTCGAGCGGCCGCCTGAACGGCGCCAGCCGCTCGGTCAGCTGCTGGCCGATCGAATAGGAGTTGTTGATGAGGTCGATAACCGGGCCGCTGAGCAGATAGCCGGCGGCGGTGAAAATGAAGATCGACAGCAGCACCAACAGCGTCGCCGACACCACTTCCGGGATCCCGTGCTTTCTCAGAAAGCGCACGATCGGCGTCAGCGTCAGCGCCAGCAGGAAGGCAAGCATCACCGGCATGAAGAAGGCGCGGGCGAAGTATAGCGCCGCCGCGGTCATCAGAATGAAGATCCCGATCACCAGCGACCGCATCAGGCGTATGTCCGCCCTGGCATCGGCACGCGGGTCAGGGCTTTCGGCAGCGCTTGCGCCCGAAGCGGTCTGTTCGGCTTTCATCGGTTCCCTTGCAAGCCGCCAGCCGATAATGCATGGCGGGCCTGTGCCGGAAACGCGGGAGTTCCGGGCAAGGTTCCAAGAGCCGGCTTTCCGCATCCGGGGGGCCGGTTTAGAGCGGATCGCTCGTCAGGCAGCCGGCGCTGGCGCCGCCTTGGCCGTCTCCTTGCGCACGATCGGCGCCACCTTGGTGCCGTAGAGCTCGATCGCCTTCATGATCTTGGCATGCGGCATGGTGCCGATCGCCATCTGCAGCAGGAAGCGGTCGTTGTTGAAGATCCTGTGCTGGGCGACGATCTTTTCAGCCACCTGCTCGGGGTTACCGACGAAGAGCGCCCCATTGGGACCCCGCGCCTGGTCGAAATGCGCCCGCGAGGTCGGGCCCCAGCCCCGCTCGCGCCCGATGCGGTTCATCACCTCGGCCTGCGGTCCGTAGAAATCGTCGGCCGCCTGCTCGGTCGTCTCGGCGATGAAGCCGTGCACGTTGATGCTGGTGGCAAGCGTTGCCGTATCGGTGTTGGCGCGGCGCGCCGCCTCGCGATAGATATCGAACAGCGGCGCGAAACGCGCCGGCTCGCCGCCGATGATGGCCAAAGCCAGCGGCAGGCCGAGCACGCCGGCGCGGGCTGCGGATTGCGGTGTGCCGCCAATGGCGATCCAGATCGGCAGCTTCTCCTGGAAGGGACGCGGGTAGACGCCGCGGCCGTTGATCGGCGCGCGTAGCTTGCCCTGCCACATCACCTTCACCTGGTCGCGGATGGCGAGCAACAGATCGAGCTTCTCAGCGAAAAGCTCGTCATAGTCTTCCAAATTGTAGCCGAACAGCGGGAAGGATTCGATGAAGGAGCCGCGCCCCGCCATGATCTCGGCGCGGCCGTTGGACAGAAGGTCGAGCGTGGCGAATTGCTGGAAGACGCGCACCGGATCGTCGGAGGAAAGCACGGTGACGGCGCTGGTAAGCCGGATCTTCTTCGTGCGCTCGGCCGCCGCGGCAAGCGCCACGACCGGCGCGGAGGCGGCATAGTCGGGGCGGTGATGCTCGCCGAGCCCGAACACGTCGAGGCCGACCTGGTCGGCCAGCTCGATTTCCTCGATGAGATTGCGCAGCCGCTCATGCGGACCGATGGCGCCGGGACCCGGCTCCGGGCTGACATCGGCAAAAGTGTAGAGACCGAGTTCCATCTGGTTGCGTCCTGAACCTGTTCATGTGGGTTTTTTGCCTGTTGGCACTCTAGGTAACCGTATGCCTTGCCGCCCGCCAGAGGCGCGATCGGTGAACAGTGCATCGCGCATCGCCAAGCCGTATCCCTGCGGCAACAAGCCCGGTTTTTTCATGGCTGGCATACCGTTTTGACGCTTGAACTCGCCGCTTTCACGCGTATGTAAGCGTCGCGAATAGACTGCAGGGAAGTACACTTGGCTATCTACAGGGAAAAAGACATTTTCGAGCGGCGCAATGCCGCGAACGAGGCAAAGAAGGCGCTGCTCGCGCGCTTCAAGGCAAAGCCGGCGGCGGATGATCCCGCTGTGCTGGCGCGCCAGGCCGAACGCAAGGCGATCCTCGAGGCCCGCGCCATCCGCGAAGCGGAGAAGGCAAGGCTGAAGCAGGAAAAGCTGGCTCGCGAAGCGGCCGAGAAGGCCGAACGCGAAGCCGCCGCCGAAGCGGCGCGTATCGCCGCCGAAGAGGCTGCTGCCGCCGAGGCCAAAATCCGCGAGGCCGAGGAAGCAGAGCGCATCGCGTTCGAGCTTGCCGACGAGGCCGCGCGCAAGGCCAAGCGTGACGCACGCTACGCCGCCCGCAAGGCGCGCGTCGGCAGGACGCCTCCGGGCTTCTCGGCCCGCTAAGTCCGGGTTGTTTGGAAGATCGGTCAGGGTCGCCGAAAGCGGCCCTGAACGCGTTTGTGCCGTCGGCTCTAATTTAAAGCATGTCTCCCGAAAGTGGGAACCGGGTTCGGGATAAAGACATGCGTAAAATCAAAAAACTAAAGCGCATGGAGCGAATCTGAAAGATCGCGACGCGCTTTAGGCTACCAGCTTCAGCCCGACGATGCCGCAGACGATCAGGCCGATGCAGGCCAGCCGGACGACGGTCGCAGGTTCGCCGAGCAGCCAGATGCCGAGCAGCGCCGTGCCGACGGTGCCGATGCCGGTCCATACGGCATAGGCGGTGCCGACGGGCAGAGTCTTCAGCGCCAGGCCGAGCAGGCCGAGGCTGACGATCATCGAGGCGATGGTGAGAAGGGTCGGCAGCGGCCTGGAGAAACCATCGGTGTATTTGAGGCCGATCGCCCAGCCGATCTCGAACAAGCCGGCGAAGCATAGAAAGATCCAGGACATCAAAAACGCTCGGTCATTCCAGCATCGCCTGAGATGCTTGGTGGCGGGTCGTCACGGCCGGTTTTTCCGGGAAGCGAGGTCGTCCTCCCTCCTTGAAAATAAGATGGCCTGTTTTCCGATCAACAAAACACCGGCAGCATTGTCATGCCGCCGGTTCAGATCTGCAGGGAGCCGGTCGACCGATTCGGGCCGCTTACTTTTCCTTGATGCGCATCGCCTTGACCGGCGGCGCCTTGGGAGCCGGGGCCGCGGCGGGCTTCTTGGCGTCCTTCTTCGGTTTGCGGGCTTCCTTGCCCGCCTTCATCGCACCTTTAGCCATGATTCGCTCCTCCGATTGTGGGCAAGCCGAGTGAAACAAGAGAAATGACGGACTGCAAGAGGCAGTGCGGCTTTGCTAAGCCGGCCGGCCGGCTGTCAACCGATTTTGCGGTCGCGACGCCAGTTCGAAACCTCGCATGGACTGGCGCATTGTCTGTAGAGCTTTGCTGGGCGGGCCGCTAAGCTCGCGCGCAGGGCTAGCCGGGGATCGGATGGCAGGACATAGCGGATCGAGACGGGTGATCTACGCCGCGCTTGCCGGCAATCTGGCGATCGCGGTCACCAAATTCGTGGCGGCAGCCTTCACCGGTTCGTCCGCCATGCTGTCGGAAGGTGTGCATTCGTTGGTCGACACCGGCAATGGCACGCTGCTCCTTTACGGCATGCATCGCGCCGCGCGGCCGCCCGATCACACCCATCCGCTCGGTCACGGGCGCGAGCTCTATTTCTGGAGTTTCATCGTCGCGCTTCTGGTTTTCGCGCTTGGCGCCGGCGTTTCCTTCTATGAGGGCATCATCCACATCATGGCGCCCGAACCGGTCGTCAACGCCAAGGTCAACTATATCGTGCTCGGCCTTTCGTTCTTGTTCGAGGGCAGCTCGTGGCTGGTGGCGCTGAGGGAGTTCCGCCGGCAGAAGGGCCGACAGGGCTGGTTCGAGGCCGTGCAGTCGAGCAAGGATCCGAGCGTCTACACCGTGTTGTTCGAGGACAGCGCCGCGCTGCTTGGCCTCGTCGTCGCCTTCGCCGGCATCCTGTCAGCGCAACTCCTGGAAAGGCCGGAGCTCGACGGCGTCGGTTCTCTTGGCATCGCCCTCATCCTTGGCGCCACAGCGATTTTTCTGGCGCGTGAGAGCAAGGGCCTGCTGCTCGGCGAACCTGCGTCGCCCGAGGTCCAGAAGAAGGTTCTGGCGATCGTCCAGCAGGATCCGGCCGTCCAGCAGGCGAACGGCATATTAAGCGTCCATGTCGGCCCGGAGGAGATCGTCGCGGGCTTGAGCATCGAATTCGAGGATCACCTCACCGCGCCGGAGATTGAAGCCTGCGTCGAGCGCCTGGAGGCAAGGCTCAAGAAGGAAATGCCGCAAATCTCCAGGCTCTTCGTCAAGCCGCAGGCGACTGGCACATGGGAGCGGCGGCGCAAGGCCATGGCCGAGGCTTCGGACGATAGTTAGGTTGAACGCAGCGAAGTTTGTGAGGAGCATAGTCTATGAAGATCGACGGCGGATGCCATTGCGGCGCGATCACCTATGAGGCGGAGGTCGACCCGGAAAAGACCTCGATCTGCCACTGCACCGACTGCCAGCAACTGACCGGCACGGCATTCCGCGTCACCGTTCCGGCACCGGAAAGCGACTACAAGATCATCAAGGGCGCGCCGAAGATCTACATCAAGGTCGTGGCAAGCGGCGCCAGGCGCGCCCAGGCCTTTTGCGCCGACTGCGGCTCGCATCTTTATGCAACGTCTGTCGGCGACGGTCCGAAGGTCTATGGCATCAGGGTCGGGACCGCCAGGCAGCGTCAGGACCTGGTTCCCAGACAACAGAAATGGCACCGCTCGGCGTTGCATTGGCTGCCGGAATTCGAGGGCATGACGACTCTCGAAGAGCAGTAGGCTATTCGCCGTCCTCGACGACCCTGAGCCTCAACTGGCCCGTCTTGGAGTCCGCCACACGCGCGCCGCCTTCGGCCTTCGCCGGGCGCGGCGCCTCGGTCTCGCCCTCGGCGAATTCCAGCGCCTCGATCTTCTGGCCGCGCTTGGTGACCTTCGACGTCGAGACCAGAATGTCGTCGATGTCCTTGGCCGCTTGGCCGAAATGCGTCTGCAGCCGGCGCACCCGCTCGTCGACCCTGGCCACATCCTCCATCAGCCGGATGACCTCGCCCTGGATCAGATGCGCCTGCTCGCGCATGCGGGCGTCCTTGAGGATCGCTTGGATAACCTGGATCGACAGCATCAATAGCGACGGCGAGACGATGACGACGCGGGCGCGGTGCGCCTTCTGCACCACCGCCTCGAAATTCTCGTGGATTTCCGCGAACACCGATTCCGAAGGCACGAACATGAAGGCGGTGTCCTGCGTCTCGCCCTGGATCAGGTATTTTTCCGCGATATCGCGGATATGCACCTCGATGTCGCGCCGAAAGGCCTGCGCCGCCACCTTCTGCATGTCGGCGCCCTCGGCGGCGCGGATGGCGTTCCACGCTTCCAGCGGGAACTTGGCGTCGATGGCCAGCATCGGCGCGCCGTTGGGCATTCGCACCAGGCAGTCTGGCCGGCTGCCATTGCTGAGGCTGGCCTGGAACTCATAGGCGCCGTGCGGCAGCCCGTCGGCGACGATCGCTTCCATCCGCGATTGGCCGAAGGCTCCGCGCGTCTGCTTGTTGGAGAGGATCGCCTGCAGCTGCACGACCTGCCCGGCAAGCGACTGGATATTGCCCTGCGCGGTGTCAATCACCGCCAGCCGCTCCTGCAGCTTGGCCAGGCTTTCATGCGTCGACTTGGTCTGCTCGGCCATGGTCTGGCCGATGCGGCCGGTCATGGCGTCGAGCCGCTGCCCGAGCGATTGCGTAAGCTCCGCCTGCCTGGCGCCGAAGACGTCGGCGATCGCGCCCATGCGCCCCTGCATCTCGGCCTGCGCCTGCATGATGTCGGCCATCCGCGCCTCGGTGTCACGGGCATGGTCGGCCGCTTCCGCCGCGGCGACCGCGCGCGCCTTGGCGGAGCGCCACAGGGCGATGACGAGCGCGGCGAACAGCACGACGAATAGGACAGCGACGATACCAAGCGCCTGTCCGAGCGTGACCGTGGTGGCGCCGAGCCGCGCGACCGGCTGCGAAAGGATGGAGGTCATGTCGTTCATGTGCGCAGCATAACCGATTCGCATCGCCGGAACAGATCAAAACGTGAACAGGGAAAAGCTGCCCCCGTTGACGCTTCTCCAGCGAAGTCTTAGGTGAGACGCCATGTCGATCAAGCCGCTCATCATCCTTCCCGATCCCGTCC
>NZ_RZRY01000291.1:0-7601 GCF_003998035.1 Mesorhizobium sp. M2A.F.Ca.ET.039.01.1.1
ATCGAGGCGCTCTACGGCTTGGACGAGATGGGCCAAGGCCTGCTGACCTCGATCAGGTCTGCTGTCGCCGCCGCGCTGGGCTGCGGCCGCGACGACATCAGGCCGGTGACCGGCGATACGGGCCGGACCCTGGAATCCGGCTCGACCACGGCGTCGCGCGGCGCCTTCGTCGTGTGGAAGGTCGCGGCGGAGACGGCTCCGGTGCTGGCCGAGCGCATCCTCGCTCGCGCGGCCGAACGCCTCGGCCGGAAGCCTGCAACCGTGGCGATCGCACCGGGCGGCATCGTCGAGCGCCATTCGAACAGCGGCGAGCTGCTGCTGAGCTTCGCCGCGCTGGCGGAAGGGCTCGATCCCGAAAAACTGCCGTTCGCGGCAACGAGTTTCGAGTTTCCCAAGTCTGACTATTTCGAGGGCAATGCCCGAATGATCTTCGCCTTCGGCGTGGCCCTGGCGCGAGTGGCCGTCAGCCGCATCACTGGGCAGGTGCGTGTGCTCGATCTCAGCCAGCATACCGCCGCCGGGCCAATCCTCGATCTCGCCGCCTATCTCGGCCAGATCGAAGGCGGCGGGCTGCAGGGCGTCGGCTTCACGCTGACCGAGCACGCCGCCATGCAGGACGGCCGCTACGTCACCGCCAACCTGGACACCTACATGATGCCCAGCATCGCCGACGCGCCCGAATCCGTCGCAACCTGCGCGCTCGAGGACCTCGACCCCGGCGACCCGTTCGGGCCGCGCGGCGCCGGCGAGCTCGGCATCGGCGCGGTCACGCCGGCGATCGCCAATGCGGTTGCCGACGCGACCGGCGTCTGGCCGCACGCCGCGCCCTTCGATGCCGAAAGGCTGCTCGACGCGCTGGGAGCGGCGGCATGATCGAGACGATTGCGGTCGCCTTTCGCCTCAATGGCGCGGACACGGCGATGCAGGTTCCGCCGGACATGCGCCTCATCGACATGCTGCGCGAGCGGCTGGGCCTGACGGCCAACAAGAAGGCGTGCGGCATCGGCCGCTGCGGCGCCTGCGCCGTGCTGATGGACGGGCGGCCGGTGAATTCCTGCCTGCTGATGGCATGGCAGATCGTCGGCGCGGACATCCTCACGCCCGAAGGTCTCGACGCCCTGCCCGAGGCGGCCATCGTCCGCAGCGCGCTTGCCGAGGAGAATGCCTTCCAGTGCGGCTATTGCGCGCCGGGCTTCACGATCGTGCTCACGGCGCTGCTGCGTGAGCACCTCGACGCCGACGAGCCCGCCATCCGCGCGGCGCTCGAGGGCAACATCTGCCGCTGCACCGGCTATCACTCCATCATCCGTGGAGCGCTCGCCGCCGCCAGGGCAATGGCGGACCGCAGCGCTCCGCAACCGACACACGGCTGAAAAACGGAACCCGGGCCTTGACCATCGCCATCCGCAACAGCGATCCCAGGCACGAAGGCGTGAAGGCCTTTCTCGCGCGACAACGCCTGCAGCACCTGATCGGCGGCCGATGGTACGACGCTTCCGATGGCGCGACCATGCCGGCCACCGATCCCGCCAGCGGACGCCTTCTCGCCAAGCTTGCGCAAGGCACCGCGGAGGATGCCGACCGGGCCGTAGGGGCGGCTCGCTGCGCGTTCGAGAGCGATGCCTGGCGCGGCATGACGCCCTCCGCGCGCGGCAAGCTCTTGTGGCGGATCGGCGAGGCGATCGACCGCCAAGCGGACGAGCTTGCTGAGCTCGAGACCCTCGACCAGGGCAAATCGCTGAAGACCGCGCGCTTCGGCGAAATACCGGCAGCCGCCGAGCAGTTCCGCTACTTCGCCGGCTGCGCCACCAAGATCCTGGGCACGACCATTCCCACCTCCATCTCGCACCAGCCGGTGGGAAAGAATATCTTCGCCTATACGACGCGCGAGCCGATCGGCGTGGTGGCGGCCATCACGCCGTGGAACTCGCCGCTGTTGATGGCGGCGATGAAGCTCGCGCCCGCACTGGCTGCCGGCTGCACCGTGGTGTTGAAGCCGGCGGAGGAGACCTCGCTCACGGCGCTGAGGCTAGGCGAGCTCCTGATCGAGGCCGGCCTGCCGGCCGGCGTCGTGAATATCGTCACCGGCCCGGGCGAGACGGTCGGCGCCGCGCTTGCCGCGCATCCGGGTGTCGACAAGGTCGCCTTCACCGGCTCAACCGAGGTCGGCAAGCTGATCGTCGTTGCCGCTAGCGGCAATCTGAAGAAGCTCACGCTCGAGCTCGGCGGCAAGTCGCCGGCCATCGTCATGCCCGATGCCGATATGGAGCTCGCGATCCCCGGCATCGCGCGCGGCATCTTCGCCAATGCCGGCCAGGTCTGCGTCGCCGGCTCGCGCGTCTACGCCCATCGCTCGATCTGCGACCGCCTGATAGAGGGGCTGACGGCGGAAGCGAAGAAGCTGAGGCTCGGTCACGGGCTCGACCCCGATACCGATCTCGGGCCGCTGGTCAACGCGGTCCAGGCCGAACGCGTCGCGGCTTATGTCGCGGAAGGCGAGCAAGCCGGCGCCGACATCGTTGTCGGCGGAAAGCGAACGGGCACCTTCTTCGAGCCTACCGTGGTCACAAGCGTCAGGCCGCGGATGCGCATGATGCGCGAGGAGATTTTCGGACCCGTCGTCGCCGTGACGCCGTTCGACGATCCCGACGAAGCAATCGCCTTTGCGAACGACTCGCCTTATGGCCTCGCCGCCAGCCTATGGACGCGCGATCTCTCCACCGCGCATCGTCTGTCTGCGCGCATCCGTTCCGGCACCGTATGGATCAACTGCCATTCCTACTTCTCGCCGGAGCTGCCCAAGGGTGGTCACAAGCAGTCCGGTTGGGGCTACGAGAACGGCGCGCCCGGCCTGGAGAACTATCTCGAGACGAAGACGGTGTGCGCCCTGGTCTGACGCGGTGCTTTTGTGCTGATGCACCGGTTCAGACTCCCAACCGGGAAAGACGTGGTCCTCGGCACCGGGAACGTTGAGCCATTTCAGGGCCGCACATCATGCGGTCGCGTTCACGAGATGGTCCGATACCGTCGAGATGAACGCGCGAAGACGCTGAAGACGCCGTAGGTCCCGGTGGTATCCCATCCAAATGTCTCGCGCTGGCGGCGACGTCGGCAGTTCCAGCCTGCGGATACCCGGGATCTGATTGCCGACCACGCGGGGCAGGACGGCGATGCCGACGCCTTGCCTGCACATACGCCCCTGGACGTTGCGGTTGTTCGACCGCAGGACCGGTCTCGCGTTGGGGAAACTCTCGATGAGCCACGCGATGTCAGGGAAATGGCCCGTGGATGTGTCATGGGTGATCAGCCGGAAACCGGTCCCATCGCCATATTTGGGATCAGGCGCCTCCTCGGCAATGTAGACGCCGTATTCGAGCCTGAAGAGCCGCCGCTGAACGACATCGGCAGTGTCGAACGGAACGATGCGAAAAGCGACGTCGGCCTCCCGCTGGGCGAGGTTGAACAGGCGTGTGCCGGTCAGGATTTCGACGTCTACATTGGGATAGGCCCTGGAGAAATCCGCCAGGATAGGAGGCAGGACATAGGCCCCGAACCAGTCCGCTGACGAAATGCGCAGACTGCCTTTGAGATTCTGCTCCTGCCCCGCAAGCCGGCGCTCCATGGCCAGCGCGCCTTCTTCCATCTGCTCCGCCAGCGCGATGATCCCGTGGCCCTCGTCGGTCAGAACAAGACCGTCCGCAGTCCGCTGGAAAAGCGTGTGACCGATCGCCTGCTCAAGTGCACGAAGGCGCCTGCCGACGGTCGGATGGCTTGTCTGAAGAGAACGCGCGGCGCCGCCTAGCGTGCCGGATCGCGCAATAGCAAGAAAGATTCTGACGTCACTCCATTCCATGAGACCGCCCACACAAAACTGAACGCCGAGAATACATTTATGTCAGTTAAAGAACAAATCTAAGCACCTAGATTCCCACCATCGGTCGGTCGGACCGTCTCTCGTGTATCACCCCATGTCATTCGGAAGGATCGGCAAATGTCTCTCAAGTCTCTCTATCTCGGTGCTGCGGCTCTTGCGGTGGTGTTCGGCGCGCCCTCCGCTTTCGCGCAGCCGGCCCAAAATGTGATTTTGGTCCATGGCGCGTTGGTCGATGGCAGCGGCTGGAAGGGCGTTTATGAGCGCTTGGTCGCCAAGGGCTTGAAAGTCACGGTCGTTCAGGAACCGAACACTTCGCTGGCGGATGACGTTCAGGCGGTTCACCGCGCCATCGAGCAGCAAAATGGGCCGGTCGTCCTCGTCGGCCACAGCTACGGTGGTCAGATCATCACCGAAGCCGGCGTCGACCCGAAGGTTTCGGCACTTGTCTATGTCGCGGCCATCGTCCCGGATGTTGGCGAGGGCGTAGGTGATGTGTTTGAGAAGTGGCCGAGTCCGACCGCGGACGCGTTCAAGGCGACTTCTGACGGCTTCCTGCTGTTCGACCCCGCGAAGTTCCGGGCGGGATTCGCCGCTGACCTGTCCAAAGCCGAGACGGATTTCATGACCGACTCGCAGGTGCCGGTTTCGGCGAAGATCCTCGGAACCAAGACGCAGCACGCGGCCTGGAAGACCAAGCCAAGCTACGGCATCGTGGCCGGGCTGGACATGGCTATCAGCGCCGAGGCGGAGCGGTCTATGTACAAGCGGGCAAGTGCGAAGGTCACCGAGGTGCCCGGTGCCAGCCATGCGGTTTATATCTCGCATCCGCGCGAAGTCGCCGATGTCATCGCCGAAGCGGCGAGCAAATGAAGCCGATGCCCTGATGTTCAGGCTCAGGGCTGCGGAAGTTTCGTGACCCATGCCCCGAAGCCACCCCTGTGGCTTCGGCATCGCGACCGTCCAACTCATCGGCGCGGGTCTCCCGATGCTTGAAGCTGTCCGCGGGGAGCTGAACAAAGCTGTCTCGGCGGGCCTCGGGGGGAAGGACTGGTCGTCATGGCCGACATGACGGCTCGCGGCGACGGCAGCGTGGCGTCGTCTGAAAACAACTCGGAGAAGAAGTAATGAAAACTTGGCTCATCACAGGCTGCTCAAGCGGCTTCGGCCAGCGGCTCGCGCTCGCCGCAGCACAGCGTGGCGACCGGGTCATTGCGACGGCCCGCAATGTCAAGATGATCGAGGAAATGGCCGAGCCTTTCGGCGGCCGCATGATCACCTTGCCGCTCGACGTGACGGATGCGGCGGCAGCCAAGGCAGCGGTCGCAAAGGCGGTCGAGACCTTTGGCGGGTTTGACGTGCTCGTGAACAATGCCGGCTACGCGCTGTTCGGCGCGATCGAGGAAGGCACGCCCGAGGAATATCGGCCGATGTTCGAGGTAAACGTCTTCGGTCTGATCGAAACCACCAGAGCCGCCTTGCCCGTCCTACGACGTTCGGGCGGAACGATCGTCAATATGTCGTCCGGCGCGGGCATCGAGGGCCGTGGCGGCGGAGGCTATTACCATGCCGCCAAATTCGCCGTGGAAGGGATTTCCGAAGCGCTCGCCGGCGAGCTGAAGCCGTTCGGCATTCGCGTGCTGATCGTCGAGCCTGGGCCGTTTCGCACCGATTTCCTTGGCCGTTCGATCACGATGGCGGCCAACGAGATGCCGGAATACGCCGCGAGCTCGCGCAGGCACTATCGCGAAACCAACAACGGCAATCAGGCCGGCGATCCCGACAAGGCGATCGCGGTCATCCTGCAGGCAGTCGATGCCGATGACGCCCCGCTTCATCTGCCGCTCGGCCCGATCGCACATGCGATCGCCGAGCGAAAGCTGGCTTCCTTTCGCAGCGATATCGACGCCTGGCGCGACATCACGATCGCCACCGATTTCGGCCAGCCCTAAGCGCTGGCCGCGAGCTCTGTTTGAACGTCAACATCGATTGGAAAGCGATCATGATCGCAACTTTGGAAGGGTTTACCCAGCAGATGGTGCCGGTGAATGGCATCAAGATCAACGCCGTCACGGGGGGCTCAGGCCCGCCGATCCTTCTGCTTCACGGTTGGCCGGAGACATGGTGGGAATGGCACCATGTGATGCCGCTGCTCGCCGAGCATTTCAGCGTGGTGGCCATGGATCTGCGCGGCGCGGGTTTTTCCGACTGCCCGCTTGACGGCTATGACAAGGCCACGATGGCGCGCGACGCGCACGAGGTCATGGTTGCCCTTGGGCATGAACGCTACGTCGTGTGCGGCCATGACATTGGCGGAATGGTGGCGTTGCCGCAGGCCGCCATCTATCGGGAGGCTGTTACCCACCTGGCCGTCCTGGATGTTCCGCTTCCCGGCTGGACCGGATGGGAGACGACAACCGCCAGGCTCTGGCACTTCAGCTTCCATATGAACCGGGATCTGCCCGAGCGCCTGATCCATGGCCGTGAATATGACTATGTTTCGACCTTCATGGCAGAGCGGTTCTACGATCACAGCACCTTCGATCCGGCGGACATCGCGATCTACGCGAAAGCAATGGCTCTTCCTGGCCTGGACCCGATATCGAACTCTTCGAAATGCACGGTCCCGAGCAAGCCCAGCCGATCCGGGCGAGCGACTTCGGCATTACGCACTTCGGTGTCTACACCGACGACATCGACGCATCGGTAGAGCGCTTCGAGAAGGCGGGAGGCACACCCCTCACCGCGCCGCGCGCTATTCCCTATGCAACCGAAAAAGGTCCTGGAAACAAGGTCTGCTACTGCCGCATGCCGTGGGGAACGACGATGGAATTCATCACCACGCCGGATCGCATGGCCTATCATGACCAGACGGATCTTCGCAGGTGGCAGGACGAGAACTGAGCAGGATGGTTCTCCAGCGACGCGGCGCCGGCCGATATGCCCGGATGGGCAAAATCACTCCCACTCGATTGTTTTTGACCCGGCGCAAAATTGATGCCAGCAATTCGGTCCCGAGATGAGACAGCCTGTGGGGCTACTCCCACGTTCGTCCTTATGGATACGTGCTTATTATTCCGGCAAAGGGATATATTTGCGCGAGCCGAAGTCCCCCGGTTAGGCCCGGCGCTTGCTGGCCTACCCTGCCAGCCTGCCGGGCCGCTCCTCGAACTCCGTCGCCGACTGCGGATGTACCAGCGGCGACGGAGGGGGCTTTGGGCACCTAGGGACAAGGCGTCCAGCCCTTTCGTTTCTCGGGCGTCAACGCGTGGTTGGTGAACTGCAGGTTCCGATCGTCCCGCCCTGCGCCGCGGCATTCGTGGCAGTACAGCACCTTCAACAAGTCCCAATGCATGCAGCCGTGGTCAGGCCCTAACCGCCGCACCAGTTCGGCGACATCAAGAACCGCGCGGCGCTGACAACCGAAGCAGTGGACCGACAATCCCGTGCCGGCCGCAAGTTTGTCACCGAGCGTGCTCTCTGAAAACAGATATTCTTTGCCCATGGCGATCCTTGTGGTGAAAAGGATCGCCGCACCGATGAGGGATTTATTCCTGCCCAAGCCGACCTTCAAGCTCTTTCAGGAAATAGGCTTCATTCAGGAGTTTTTCCCAATCCGTGCCGAAGCGCTCAATCAGATTGCGAGCCTGGGCTTCTGTGAGATTCGCCTCTCGTGAAAGTCGGCTAGCAAGAAGGTCGAATTCGGTGAGATCATTGTCCGGCAAACTGC
>NZ_RZRY01000292.1:0-7582 GCF_003998035.1 Mesorhizobium sp. M2A.F.Ca.ET.039.01.1.1
CCACCTCGATGCCTTGGGCATTGCTCTCGCGCGCGCCGAAGCGCCTCGTGCCGGGAAGCCGCGCTTCGCCGATGAAGGCGCCGGCGACGGTTTCCAGATTGCCGGCGAACGCGCCGCCCGACGTGGCCTCGGGCGAGACCGCCAGGAAGAACTGGCCGGTTCCGGGTGGCCCTCCGGCCGTGCCGGAGAAGGGGCTGGCGACAAGCCCTGGATTTGCCCCGGTCAGGCATGCGGCAAAGATCTCCACCAGTAATGCGGTGCCGACGCCCTTGTAGCCGCCCGCCGGCGCCATGGTGCCCTTCAACGCTTCGCCTGCGTCGGTCGTCGTCTCGCCGCTCGCATCGAAGGCCCAGCCGGGCGGGATCGGTTCGCCGGCGCGAGCGCGCTTGATGACCTCGCTCTTGGCGACGACGCTTGCGCTCTGGTCGATGACGAAGCGCGCGCCGCCTTGTCCGTCCGGGACGGCGAGCGACAAGGGATTTGTGCCCACGGCTGCCTTGCGGCCGCCCCAGGGCGCGATCGAGGCCGGCGCGTTGGTGAAACCCAGCCCGACCAGGCCGGCTTGAGCGATCCGTTCGGTGTGATAGCCGAGCGCGCCGCAATTGTAGGAATTACGGATGGCGAGCGCGGCGACACCTTGGGAGCGCGCCGCTTCGATCAGCGGCGGCAGGCCGAGGGCGATTGCCGCGTGGGCAAAGCCGTTGCCGGCATCGACGGCGACAACGGCCGGGGCAGGCCGGGTCAGGCGCGGCTCGGCCAGTCCCAGCACCTTGCCGCAGGTCAAGTGCTCGCAATAGGTCGGCAGATACATCAGCCCGTGCGACTTCAAGCCGTCGCGTTCCGCCGCCGCGATGCCGGCGGCCAACGCCTCGGCCTGCCGCTCGCTTGCGCCGTGTCGGGTCAGCGCTTCTCGGGCGAGCGTTTCGATGCGGACTTCTGTCAGGCGTGTCATCCAGTCATCCACCAATCATGCCGCGGCATAGCCGAACTCTTTCTCGCCCGCCTGGGTCTGCTGGCGAATGCATTCGATGAAGCGCAGAGACGCGGGCTGCAGGTTCCGGCCTTCCCTGGCGATCCAGCCGACCCTCCGGCTCGAGCGTGGATCGGCAAGCGGGACGAAGCGCACGGCATGGCTGCATTTCCAGCGGCAGAGCCTGGGCAGGATGGTGACGCCGAGCCCGGCCTCCACCATCGCCAGGTTGGAGCTCACATTGGTCGCGGTGAGTTTCGAGCCGGCGGCAAGCGCCTCGGTCTCGGCAAGCCCGAGTGCTTCGGCCGCGCCATTGCGGATGAAGCTCTCGCCTTCAAGCTGCGCCCATTTCAACGGGCGCTTCGATGTCGCCAGCGGATGATCGACCGGACAGACGAAATCGAGCGGCTCTTGGAACAGAGGCTCGAAACTGAGCTGCGGCCGCTTGCTGGCAAGCACGCAAAGGCCAACCTCGACCATGCCGTTTTCCACCGCCTCGACGATGGCACTGGAATCGCTGTCGCGGACATGGATGTCGAAACTGCTGCCCTCGGCGCGAAGCTGGGCGATCGCGCGCGGCAGCAACGTCACGGCGACCGAAGGCACGCTTGCCACGTCGCAGCGTCCCTGCAGGTCCGCGGCGTAGCTGGTCATCGCCAGGCAGGCGCGATCGTAATGGGCGATCATGGCGCGCGCCTCGTCGAGCACGATGCGGCCGACCGGCGAGAGCGCGCCCTTGCGCTCGCTCTCGAACAGTGGCGCGCCGATATCGTCTTCCAGTTGCTTCAAGGTCATCGACACGGCGGACGGCGTACGGCCGATCTGATCGGCAGCGGCGCGCACGCCGCCGGTCTCGCAGACCGCGACGAAGCTGCGCATGCCGGTCAGGCTGATGGTTTTGGTCACTGTTAAGCTTGCCTGAACGTTTGTGCCAAAAATTGAGCTTGATTGAAGTTCACAGCATTGCTTAGGTTGTTGTCAACCGAATTGATGCAGGTCGAACAGGATGCTGAACGGTCGGAACTTCGTCGCCGGCGAATGGCGTGACGGCGCCGACTGGGTCGAGGACCTCAATCCATCGGATGTGACCGACATCGTCGGGCGCTTTGCCCAGGCGCGACCGTCCGACATCCATGACGCCGTTGCGGCGGCGCAAGGCGCGCAGCGCGAATGGGCGGCGGCGGGGCTGGAGGCGCGGGCCGCCGTTCTCGACGCCATCGGACGCGAGTTGATGGCGCGCTCGAAGGAGCTTGGCGAGTTGCTTTCGCGCGAGGAGGGCAAGACCCTGCCCGAAGGGATCGGCGAGGTCTATCGCGCCGGGCAGTTCTTCACCTATTTCGCAGCCGAGGCGCTGCGCAATCTCGGCGCCTCCACCGACTCGGTCCGGGCCGGCGTGGATGTCCTGATCGAGCGCGAGCCGCTCGGCGTCGTCGCGATCATTTCCCCTTGGAATTTCCCTGTCGCCACCGCGTCCTGGAAGATTGCGCCGGCGCTGGCCTTCGGCAATGCGGTGGTCTGGAAACCGGCCAGCATTACCCCCGCCAGCGCCTGGGCGCTGACCGAGATCATCAGCCGGCAGGCGATCCCGGAAGGCCTGTTCAACCTGGTGATGGGGTCAGGATCGACGATCGGCCGCGAGCTTGCCGCCAATGCCGACATTCAAGGGCTGAGCTTCACCGGTTCGGGCGCCGTCGGCTCCGGCATAGCCGCGCTCGCGGCGGCGCGGTTCGTGAAGCTGCAGCTCGAAATGGGATCGAAGAATCCCTTCGTGATCATGGACGACGCAGACCTCGATCGCGCGGTCGACCTTGCCGTGAACGGCGCCTTTGGCGGGACAGGCCAGAAATGCACTGCCTCGTCGCGCCTGATCGTGCAGCGGCCGATCCATGACGCCTTTGTCGAGAAATTGCTGGCGAAAACCAGGGCCTTGAAGGTCGGCCATGCGCTTGAGGCGGGCGTCCAGATGGGACCTGTCGTCAGCGCAGAGCAGCTCTCGGCCAATCTCGATTATGTGACGCTCGGCATCAGCGAGGGCGCCGAGCTTGCTACCGGCGGCGAGGCGCTCGACCTGGCACATAACGGGCACTACATGGCGCCGGCCGTCTTCCTCAACGGGCGCTCGCGCATGCGCATCAACCAGGAGGAGATGTTCGCGCCGATCACCTGCGTGATGACGGCCGACGATCTCGACGAGGCGATCTTCCTCGCCAACGACACGCCCTATGGGCTGACGGCCGGCATCGCCACGCGCTCCCTGGCGCGCGCGACGAAATTCCGCCACGCCTCGCGCTCGGGCTGCGTCATGGTCAACCTGGCGACCGCCGGCACTGACTATCACGTGCCGTTCGGCGGCGTTCGCGCCTCGAGCTACGGCCCGCGCGAGCAGGGACGTTCGGCGGTCGAGTTCTACACCCAGGTCAAGACGTCCTACATCCATGCGGGCGCGGGCGAATGACCGGCGACGCGCCGCAAGTGCTCATCGACGGGCTGCAATATTGCAACTGGTCGCGCGAAATTTTCCAGGAGATGCGCCGGGGCGGGCTGACCGCGGTCCATGCCACGGTCGGCTATCACGAAGGTTTTCGCGAGACGGTGCGCCATCTGGTGGATTGGCGCACACGCTTCCGCGACAATGAGGATCTCATCCTTCTGGCGCGCGACGCCGGCGACATCGAGCGGGCGCGAGCCTCGAACCGGACGGCTATTTTCCTCGGGCTGCAAAACCCGATGCCGATCGAGGACGACATCGGCCTGATGGAAATGCTCTTCGATCTCGGCATCCGTTTCATGCAGCTCACCTACAACAACCAGTCGCTGCTCGGCTGCGGCTGGATGGAGAAGGAAGACAGCGGCGTGACGCGGATGGGGCGCGAGGCGATCGCCGAGATGAACCGGCTCGGCATGATCATCGATCTGTCGCATGCGGGCGAGCGGACGACGCTGGAGGCGATCGCGCTCTCTGAGCGTCCGGTGGTCATCAGCCACGCCAACCCGCGCTGGCTCCGCGACAGCAATCGCAGTGTGTCCAAGGAGGTATTGCAGGCATTGCGCGAAAGGGAAGGGCTGCTCGGCCTCTCGCTCTATTCACTGCATCTTCCGAACGGCTCGGACACGACACTCGATCAATTTGGCAAGATGGCCGGGGAAGCGGCTGAAATCATGGGAGCGGAGCATCTCGGCATCGGCTCGGATCTCTGCCAGGACCAGCCCGACAGCATCCTGCGCTGGATGCGCGAGGGTCGCTGGACCCGCGAGGTCCAAGCCGCTGCAAGCTTCCCGACTCAGCCGTCCTGGTTCGGATCGAACCTCGATTTTCCCGGGCTTTCGCAGGGCCTACTCGCGGCGGGCTTCGACGAGACGGGAACATCCTTTGTGCTCGGCGGCGCCTGGAATCGCTTCATCCGGGACAGCCTGCCTTCCGCTGGCTGAATGCCGCGCTATTCTGCCGGCTTGTCGTCCGGGTGGCCAAGCTCGCAGAACCAGCCGCCGAGATATTTCACCGAGGGTCTCTTCGGATCGGGAATAGGCGTCTTCGCCTCGACGGCGGCGCGGTACGGCTCGGCGCTGTCCTGCGGGATGAAGCCGAGATGGCCGGCGCCGCTGTTGTCGACCATCTTCAGCTTGTTGTCGGATATGCCGAAGGAGATGGTGTGTCCGACGCGCGGCGCGGTGAGCGACGCCTCGACCAGGCGCACGCAGTCGGCGAAGGAGAGATAAGACCACAGCATGCGGCGATCGGCCGGTTCGGGGAAAGACGAGAAGATGCGCAGGCACACCGTCTCGATGCCGAACTTGTCCCAATAGAGCCTGCTCAGGCTCTCGACGAAATTCTTCGAAACGCCATAGAGGCTGTCGGGGCGCACGGGCGCGTCGACGCTGATATGCGCCTCGATCTCGTGATAGCCGATGGCATGCACCGAGGAGGCGTAGATGACGCGCTTCACCCCATGTTTCCGGGCGCCTTCATAGATGTGGTAGGAGCCGCGGATGCTGGAATCCAAGATGGTCTGCCATTCGCATTCGAGGGGCGCGCCGCCGAAATGCACGATCGCGTCGCAGTCCTTGGTCGCTGCGATCGTGGCTTCCATGTCGGCGAGATCGAAGACTGCTTCCTCTTCGTGGGGCGCAAGATCGCCGAAGGGCTCGCGGCCCGCGAGGCGGATGGTCCTGGCGAGCGGCACCAGCCCCTTGCGCAACTGCGAGCCGAGCCGGCCGGCGGCGCCGGTGATCAGGATACGTTCATAATGCGGCATCGTTTACTCCACTTGCGCGACGGCGGCTTTGACCCGCGCGATCGCCTCGGTCGACAGGCGCGAGGCAACATAGCTCATTGGTCGTTCTCCGTAATGTAACCCTTGGAACGGTCATTGGCCCGCGCGGCCACGCTGCGCCTGGCCGGATCGCCATAGCCGCCGCCGCCCGGCAGTTCCAGGATCAGCCTGCGTCCAGCCGGCACATGCTGCCAGCCCTTGGGGCGCATCTTTGTGCCGTTATCGAGCTTGACGACGCCCGCGACGCCGGGCTTGCCGCCTTCGCGACCCTGGGCCGGATGGTTGACGCGGTCGAACATCGCCGAGAAATCGAATTCGTGGCCTTCGGTCGCCTCGATCTCGATGACCTGTCCGAGACCGCCGCGGAATTCGCCGTCGCCGCCGGAGTCCGGCCGCAGTTCCTTGCGCCAGATGACGATCGGGCCGGTATGCTCGGTCGCCTCAATCGGCATCGTGTGCACGCCGGACGGGAAGGCCGTCGCCGACAAGCCGTCCAGTTCGGGGCGGGCGCCCATGCCGCCGGAGTTGAACATCAGCACTTCGGCGCGGCGGCCGGAACCGCCGGCGACGGGTCGCACGGAAATGTGGATGTTCCAGAGCGCCCCGGCGCCTTCGGCGAGGATTTTTCCGGGCAACGCCTTGGAGAACGCGCCCAGCACGAGATCGGGAACCATGTGGCCGAAGATGTGCCTGAGCGCCACCGGCGCCGGCCGCACTGCGTTCAGGATGTTAATGGGCGACGACACGGTGAAGAAGGCGAGCGAGGCGGCATTGTTCGGAATATCCGGAGCGACCACGCATTTCAGCGCATAGCAGGCATAGGCCTTGCTGTAGATGATCGGGCAGTTGATGCCCCAGCGGCTCATCGGATCGCTGCCGGTGAAATCGACCTCGACATTGTCGTCGCGGACCGAGACCGTGGCCGACAGCTTCACCGGCGCGTCATAGCCGTCGGTCACCAGCTCGTTCGACCAGCTTCCCTTGGGCAGCGCCTTGATGCGCTCCAGCATGGCCTCGCGGGTGCGCGAGAAGATGAAGTCGCGGAGCCCGTCGAGCGAGGCAAGGCCGGTCTCCTTCATCATGTCGACGAGGCGGCGATGACCGACCTCGTTGCAGGCCGCAAGCGAATAGAAATCGCCGACCACCTGGTTCGGCTCGCGGACATTGGCGCGCAGGATGCGGACGACGTCGAGGTTGACCTTGCCCTTTTCCGCGAACTTCATGATCGGGATCTGGATACCTTCCTCATAGACCGACTTGCCGTCGGCGCCGAAGCCGCGGCCGCCGACATCGACGACATGCGCCGTGCAGGCGAAGAAGGCGACGAGCTCGCCGTTCAGGAAGGACGGCGACACCATGGTGATGTCATGCAGGTGGCCGGTGCCGAGCCATGGGTCGTTGGTGACATAGGTGTCGCCCTCGAACATCTGATCGCGCGGGATCGCGTGCATGAAATGCAGCACGGCCTCGGCCATGGTGTTGACGTGGCCGGGCGTGCCGGTGACCGCCTGGGCCAGCATCTGACCGCGCGGGTCGAACACGCCCGCTGACAGGTCGCCGGCTTCGCGCACAGAGGTGGAGAAGGCGGTGCGCAGCAAGGTCAGCGCCTGCTCCTCGACCACCGAGATCAACCGGTTCCACATGACCTGCATGCGGATTGCGCTGATATCGCTCATGACTGACTGCCTTTGCGGGTCAGGAGGATCGCTCCGTCGCTTTGGATGACGGCGTCAAAGCTGGTGGTGACGACGGTCGACGTCTCGCGCTCGACGATGACGGCGGGCCCCGCCAGGCGGTCGCCGACGCAGAGCTTGTCGCGCTCGACGATGCCATAGGTCTGTGGCGCGCCGGTCGCCGGTTCGAACACGGCCCGGGTCGTTATCGGTTCGCTCTTCTTCCTGCCGGTGGTGAGTTCATGCCGCGTCACGGCCGGACGAACGTCCGTCGCCTTGACCGACCAGGTGACGATCTCGATCTCCAGCCCGTCGAGCCCTTCGATGGCCCGGCCGAAGAAGCGCTGATAGCTGGTCTCGAACAGATCCTTGAGCTTGGCGACTGCATCCTCGCCGAACGGTTCGTCGACCAACGGCACGGGGATTTCCCAGCCCTGGCCAGCATAGCGCATGAAGGCGGTGATCTCGCAGACGATCCTGCCGCTGGCGCCGCTGCGCACAAACCCCTCTGCGGAGGCCTTGAGGTCGGCGAGCAGGGCGTTGACCTCGGCCGGCTTGAAGCGCGACAGGCGCGTCAGCCTGGACGCCAGCGCCTCATAGCCGAACGGCGCTTTCAGGAAGCCGATCGCCGAGCCGACGCCGGCGCCGCGCGGCACGATGCACTGGTC
>NZ_RZRY01000293.1:0-7548 GCF_003998035.1 Mesorhizobium sp. M2A.F.Ca.ET.039.01.1.1
CTTTCTCATCAGCAACTGCAAGGAGAAGTTCTGCGAGAAGGTGCAGCGCCCGCTTCGAGCCTTGTATGAGAATCTTTGGATCCCCACCGTCGTTGTCGGAAAGAAGAGCCAGGCTCAGGTTGGATTTCTGGTGGCTGTAGCGTTCTAAAATCTTGTCAGTTTGCATCAATCAGCCTCTCACGCCTTGGCGAGCCGCTTTTTCCAGTAGCGGATCTGCTTGCGCACTTCGGACGGCGCGGTGCCGCCGAAGCTCACCCGGCTCTTCACCGAATTCTGCACGGCAAGCACCGAGAAGATGTCGTCGGTGATGCCGGGATGGATCGAGCGCAGGTCCTCCAGCGAGAGCTTCTCCAGGCCGACCTTCTTCTCCTCGGCGAGCGCCACGGCGCGGCCGGTGACATGGTGCGCCTCGCGAAAGGGCAGGCCGAGATTGCGCACCAGCCAGTCGGCGAGGTCGGTCGCGGTGGCGTGACCGGCGCCGGCGGCCTTCTTCATGGCGGCGGCGTTGACGGTCATGTCGCGCACCATGCCGGTGGTCGCCGCCAGCATCAGGTCGAGCGTCTCGGCGGCGTCGAAGACCGCTTCCTTGTCCTCTTGCATGTCCTTGCCATAGGTCAGCGGCATGCCCTTCATCACGGTCAGCAGGCCGACGAGATGGCCGTTGACGCGGCCGGTCTTGCCGCGCACCAGCTCGGCGGCGTCCGGGTTCTTCTTCTGCGGCATGATCGAGGAGCCGGTGGAGAAGGAATCCGACAGGCGGATGAAGCCGAATTGCGGCGTCGACCAGATGACGATCTCCTCGGCGAGCCGCGAGAGGTGCGTCGCGCAGATCGCGGCGAGGCTCAGGAATTCCAGCGCGAAGTCGCGGTCCGAAACGCTGTCCAGCGAATTGCGCGTCGGTTCGCGGAAGCCGAGCGCCTTCGCGGTCATATGACGGTCGATGGAAAAGCTGGTGCCGGCAAGCGCCGCCGCGCCAAGCGGGCTTTCGTCCATGCGCTCGATGGCGTCGTGGACGCGCGAGAGGTCGCGGCCGAACATCTCGACATAGGCCATGCAATGGTGGCCGAAAGTCACCGGCTGCGCGGCCTGCATATGGGTGAAGCCGGGCATGACGGTCGCCGCATGCTCCTCGGCGCGTTCGAGGAATGCGGCGATCAAGTCCTTCAATGCCTCGGCGACGCGCTGGCATTCCTGCTTGACCCAGAGCCTCAGATCGACCGCCACCTGGTCGTTGCGCGAGCGGGCGGTGTGCAGACGTCCGGCCGCAGGGCCGATCAGGTCGGCAAGGCGGGCCTCGACATTCATGTGGATGTCTTCCAGCCTGGTGGAGAATTCGAAGGTGCCGGCCTCGATCTCTTTCAGGATCGTGTTCAGCCCGTGAGCGATTTTTTCTTGATCGGCCGCCGAAATAATGCCCGTTTCAGCCAACATCTCGCTATGGGCGATCGATCCGCTTATGTCCTGCGCATAGAGCTTGCGGTCGAAGCCGATCGACGCGTTGATCGCTTCCATGATCGCGGCCGGACCCGAGGCAAAACGTCCGCCCCACATCTGGTTGCTGGCCTTCTTGTCGCTCATCGCTATAACCCGTGCTCCGGAGCAGTTTTGAAAATGGCAGACGGCAAGAGATTCTTTTTTCCGGCTACGCGCCTAATCCTTGCCGCTTTGGTGGCGGGCGTGCTGGCCGGCGCGGTCGCGGTATATGTCAGCGAGAGCGGTTCTGGCAACAACGCTCCGGAGAAGGTCGCTGCGGCCGCCGGCAAAGACGACACCGCCTGTGCGGCCAAGGCAACCCGGGCCAAGACCGTCGCCGCAAAAGCGGTTGGCCAGGTCGCGGCGCTGCAGCCAGCCGATCCGCCGCAATCGCTGAAAAGCCTCGCCTTCAACGGTCCCGATGGCAAGCCGATGACGATCGCCGACCATGCCGGCAAGACGGTGCTGCTCAATCTGTGGGCGACATGGTGCGCGCCTTGCCGCGCCGAGATGCCGGCGCTCGACGCGCTGCAGAAGGAGAAGGGCAGCAAGGACTTCGAGGTCGTCGCGGTCAATGTCGATACGGGCGACGATACCAAGCCGAAGAAGTTCCTCAAGGAAATCGGCGTCGAGACGCTCGGCTTCTACCGCGATCCGACGATCGCCCTGTTCAACGAGGCGAAGACGCGCGGCCTGGCGCTCGGGCTTCCGGTCACCATGCTGATCGACGCGGACGGCTGCTTGATCGCGCATATGAACGGCCCGGCCGAATGGTCGAGCCCCGACGCCAAGCGCCTGGTGGAAGCGGCGCTCGCGCCGTGACGCCAGTCGGGGAACGCAATTCCGCACGGAAACCGCGCTGCTGCTGGTGCGCCGAGAGGTGAGGCATCCACCGCGACGAATTTTTCGGCTAAATCGCGAAACATAAGCCGGCCGCGTTCATTCAAAGCGACCGCTTTCCGCCCGGTCTTTCTCCAACTCCTCGCGTCGTTCTTTGGCTATCGTTTCGGCGAGCCTGGCGCGCGTTTCCTTGACCGTCGCGATCAGGCCTGGGTTGGTTCCGGTCTCAAGCCGGTCGAGCAAGTTAAGGCGAACCTCGCATTCCGTCGCGTACGACCCCCTCAAAGCTTCTTGGCCAGAGGTTAATCTCTTCAAACACCGCGACCGGGTCAGGCGCGCGCTCCAAAAGCGCTTTGGCGATTGGCCGCCATTCCAGCGCGGCCGTACCATCGTAGCGGGTGAAAAGCTCGGCGACGGCAGCAGCAAAGGGATAGCGAGGTTCCGGGTCGGCCGCACACCATTCTAAAATGACATGATCTGGAACCTCACTAACCGGATTTGGATGGCCGTGCATCACATCCTGAACGATATCAATGCTGTTCCGGCGATCCTGCTCGTTACCCGCAACGAGCTCGTCCAGCATGATTACAGGTTGGATCTTGAATAGGGCTTGCAAAAGGTCGTTGTGGTCCCAGGCGTAAACCTCGTCCTTCTCAATGGCCGCTTTCAAGTCGCGCCATATCTTGCGTGCAACGGGAGCGCCTTCTGGCCCGTTCAAGCAGCTCTTTGCGATACCGCCCAGTGTGTGGTCACTGTGATCAATTCGCCTGGGATCTGGCTCGAATGAATGCCGGCTAAGAAGAATGCGCCCAGCCTCAAGTGTTTCAGCTTTTGGCTTCCGTCCCGCGCTGCCGTCCGAATGTAGGCGCATCATGACGATTTGCAGGGCGATGGGATAGCCGTCGGGTTTCGCAGCAATCGCAACCACTAGGTCACGAAATGCAGGTCCCGGAATTGGATCGCAAACGCGCCCGCCAACCAGAACGAAGAAGTCGTGGGCAGTGACCTTGCCAAGCTCTAAGGCGCGATGGAAGCGGCCAACACCTACCTCATCGATCGTGACGCTCGCCTGAAGATCGACCAGCCATTTGCCGAGAACGGCATCATCTACGGCTTCATCAAGGAATGCCTGTGTTGCCGTGGCTTCCTTTGTTTGAAGCCCATTGAGGAAGCCACGCAACAGTTGCACATTTGGCTGTTGGGCTGAGGCCACTTGGGCGGCCAATCGCTTCCACATGACGCGCGGCTCGTCCGCGCCCAGGGCAAGTCCCTGCCCAAATTCGAAAAGCCGCCCATGGCCGCCGATGAGTTCCGGAAGGACTGTAGCGAGAGCTTTTTCGTCGGCTGCGGCTTCTTTTCCAAATTCCACAACAGCCTCGGCGACGCGCTTCAAGCGCTCGGCAATGTCCATTTCGTCATCATCCTCGAAGTCATCAAGGCTGCCTCCTCTTTCTCCGAGCACGATTCCCCGTACGCTATCGATCAAATCCTTCGGTCTTAAAAATTCCTCCAGTTCGGTAAGGCGTTGCAGTGCCCGGGCATCCAGCATTTTCGCGCTGTATCGCCGGGTTTGCCGTGTTGCGATCCAACCCTCGCGCCAAAAACCGTCCTTGGCAATTGCCCTGGAGATGCGCTCCAGCGCGTAGTACTGGCCCGCATTCGCCCAGAGGCCTCGAAATTTGCGGGCGATGCTTTTCTGAACCCGTACTCTGACTTTGCTGTCATGTAGCGCGAAGGGTTCCGCTGTCTTGAGCACATCGCCGAACCACTGATCGTACTCGGCTTTACTCTTTGGATGGTAGCCATAGTCCCGCGACCGCGCGCCGAACTCAAAACTGGAATAGGGCCTGAAGTGCTCGGTTGTCATCATGGCTTCCAACGCCTTGACGCCGAGATGGCATTCAACCGGCATGTCTGATTTTAGAAATTCTGTCGCTACTTCGAGGCGCATCGACAACGGTGCGTGGGTCGCGGAAAAAGCGACGTAGAAGAGAGGCGCGATTGCCTTCTCGGCATCGCTGTCGACCACCACACCATGCATGCCCGCGAACTTGCACAACAATGCCACGGAACGTTTGAACAATTCAGCGTCATAGGCGAGCGCATGCAACAGCCGGATAAGAGGTGCGCCGGCCAGTAGCGCATCCACGTCTGTATTGGCGAAGCTATTCTCAAGCGCGGAAAGTGTTGCTCGAGGCTGTACCGGCGCGACATTTTCGAGCATCGCGTGGCCAAGCGGGTTTAGGTTCGACACATCGAAGAGAAGGCCGCCCGGTGCAAGCCAGCCTTTGGCGATGGCCTGGGCCTCCTTGCTGCTGTCGAGATAGCCAAGGCGGCGCGAGAAAGAGCGCAACAGGCGCTCTGACGTCCCATTCACAATCGCGGCTTCTATAATGGAATAGGGGATATTCTGAAGAGCCAGTTCCGCAAGTCGGTTTGCGATAGCGTGGGGCAAGATCGCGCGCCATTCCCCACGCTTTTGCAAAAGATCCCGCCGCTTCAGTTCAGCGGCTGCGGTGAACACCTCCTGGGCGGTCTTTCCGATCAACCCGCCGAGCACGGGCAGTTCCGCATTCTCGCCCGTCAGGTCTTCCCCTTGAAATGAGTAAACCAACGAACAGGCTTCCGCGATTTGCAACAGCCCCGCATCGTGCTCGTGGCGTTGCTGGAAGAGACGCTTGAACAATTCGGTGTGGGTGAGCCCAGAGACCGTCTCGGTTTTCTTTACGGTGCCGGCAAGCGCAAGTGCTATCCGCGCGTTGCCGCCTGAGAACTCGGCAATCCTGCGGCTGTCGAGCTGTGATAAGTCCGGGAAGCGACCCGCCACCAATTTTGCGATCAGAGGCACCGACGATGTTTCCAGCGAGAAAACGTCTGTGCCTTCTGGCTGATCCTCGCGGATGTCATATTCTACGGTGATGGCGCTGACCGCTGAGCCCGAGGCACGCACCACCTCCGATAGGTGCCGGTGCGTTTCCGGAGGGCAGTTGTCAATCACCAAAATCGCGCGCGTGCCGGCCGCGGTCAGCTCAGAGGCAAGAACCTTTGGCTGTGGATCAGGCCCATCGGCAACGTCGGTATAAAAGGCGAGGCAAGGGTCCAGCGCGTTCGCGCCCACAGTATTGTCAAACAAGGCTTCGACCAGCCGTGTCTTGCCAACACCTGAGAGGCCAACAAGACGAACAACCTGACCTGGTTTTCGCAGCGCATCTCGCATGCGGTTGATGCCATCTACGGCCGACAGGCCTTCACCATCGTCTTTGTTGCCCGTCTTGATGCGTGCCTCGTCATCAAGAAGATAGCGTTTATCCGCGCCCGCCGGCACGCTTGACCAGTCCCCGTAAGACTTCCACCCGGGGATGGGCCTTCTAACCCGGGAACGAACCCACGCAATCAGCCCCGGATTGGCACGCACCCAGCTCGCGATACGATTGCGGTCATAGAAGTCGAGATGCAGCTTTTCGGCGTCAGCAATGCTGTTTACCGCTTCCGCCATCGCCGCTCGGCGATTGTTAAGCGCTGAATCGGCGGTGGATCCACTTGAGCTTACGATGATGTAGGCGCCATCCGCGGCAGCCAGTTCCTCAATCACCGGACGAATGACGCCATTCGGCCTCATTTCCTTCGGAATCTCCGATCGGGGCATGTCAGGCTTCTTCACCTGAAAGCCGGTTGCGGCCCTTGGTATGAAGCCCTCGATCTTGCTTCCTGCGGGCAGCGCCACACGCACATCAACGCCGCCGTCTTTGGCGGTTTGGTCGCCGCCCCAAGTCGCCGCAGAGACAGGGAGATTCGCGCGCTGGAGCGTGGCCTCGCAGAGACGGCCGATTAGCGACCGCAAATTTTCATCGTTCAGTGCAGCAATATCGTCGCGGGTGATCTCGAACATTAGCCGAAATTGGGGGGGACTTGAGTAAACGTCAAATTACGTGTTCAAGTTCACGTGGGTTTCCACAAGAGAGACTGTGAGGAACGAAGAGTCCAAATCTCATATTGCGGATCTAGTTCCGCCAAGGCGAGCAGATTGGGTTTGCCTTAGCCACAGCGCTTCGTTCGCAGATCAGTCGGCCAAGCGATGCGCCGCTGGAAGCAGGGAGTGCGATCGCGTTCCGTCCTGCTACAACACGACGTTTCGTTGAACCGTCATCCTAATTTCATCATTTGTCACACCAGAATCTCCTTCGAAAGCGGTTTCCACTTTTGGGGTCCTGCTTCAGCCTGAACGCGCGGCCGCTGCCGGCTGCAGCATCAGGATGCTGCCGCCCCGGACATTTTCGACCTTGGCGGTTGCCGCGTCTTCCTTGACGCCGTCATCGGCCGCCGGAACACCCGTGAGCTCGCTGAACGCCTCGATCGGGCCGGGCCTGCCCAGAAAATATCCCTGGCCGATGTCGCAATCCTCGGCATCGAGGAAGCGCAATTCGTCGAGCGTCTCGACGCCTTCGGCCAGGACCGGCAGGCCGAGGCCGCGCCCCAGGCCGAGCACGGCGCGCACGATGGTCGCGACCTGGCCGTTGCGGTCGACCGACTTGATGAAGGACCCGTCGATCTTGATCTTGTCGAAGGGGAAGGCGCGCAGGTTGGAGAGCGAGGAATAGCCGGTGCCGAAATCATCCATCGCCACGCGTACGCCCAGCGCCTTGATCTGACGCAAGGTGGCCAGCGCGCGCGGCATGTCCTTCACCAACGCCGTCTCGGTGATCTCGAGCTCGAGCCGGCCCGCCGCCAGGCCGGTGCGAAGCAGCACCTCATGCACCTTGCGGCTGAAATCTGGATTGTGAAGCTGCACCGCCGAGACGTTGACAGCGACCGTCAGCGGGTTCTTCCATGTCGCGGCCTCCTCGCAGGCGGTCGACAGCACCCACTCGCCGATCTGGGCAATCGAACCGCTATCCTCGGCCACCGGGATGAACACCGAAGGCGGAACCTCGCCGCGGTCGGGATGCTGCCAGCGGAGCAGGGCTTCGAAGCCGATCATCCTGCCGCTGCTGATTTCCTTCTGCGGCTGATAGACGAGCCGGAATTCGCCGCGCGCCACTGCCTGGCGCAGATCCTGCTCCAGGCTGCGCCGGTCGCGCGCCTCGGCACCCATGGAGGCCTCGAAATAGCGGAAGGTGTCCTTGCCTTCGGCCTTGGCGCGATAAAGCGCGGTGTCGGCATGGCTGACCAGCGCCGCCTGTTCGTCGGCATCGAGCGGGTAAAGCGCGATGCCGATGCTGGCCGACACCATGCCGC
>NZ_RZRY01000294.1:0-7493 GCF_003998035.1 Mesorhizobium sp. M2A.F.Ca.ET.039.01.1.1
AGATCGACTGGCGCGAACACAGCGCCGCGCGCGAATGGTACACGCGGGTGAAATCGCGGCCGTCCTTCCGGCCGCTGCTCTCCGACCGGGTGCGCGGCCTGTCGCCGGTATCGCATTATGCGGACCTCGACTTCTGAAACCTTGCGCGCGCTGATCGACGCGGAGGCGCGCCGCGCCGGCTTCGAGGCGGTCGCCGTGACCCGCCCGGACGCGATCCCGCTGGCGCCCGCACGCCTGGCCGAATTCGTCGCCGACGGTTTCCACGGCTCGATGGGCTGGATCGCCGAGACGCTTCAACGCCGCGCCGAACCTTCGACGCTGTGGCCGGACGTGCGCTCGATCATCGTGCTGGCGATGAATTACGGCCCCGACCAGGATCCACGTGACATCCTCGCAAGACCCGACCGCGGCGCGATCTCGGTCTATGCGCAAAACCGCGACTATCATGACGTGATGAAGGGCCGGCTGAAGGAGATCGCCGGCAAGATCGTGGCCAAGGCGGGCGGCGACGTAAAGGTGTTCGTCGACACGGCGCCGGTGATGGAAAAGCCGCTGGCGGAAGCCGCAGGGCTCGGCTGGCAGGGCAAGCACACCAACCTGGTCAGCCGCGCGCATGGCTCGTGGCTGTTCCTCGGCACGATCTTCAGCACAGCCGAGCTTGAGCCCGACGAGGCCGAGATCGACCATTGCGGCTCCTGCCGCGCCTGCCTCGACGCCTGCCCGACCGATGCGTTTCCCGCGCCCTACCGACTCGATGCGCGGCGCTGCATCTCCTACCTGACCATCGAGAACAAGGGGCCGATCCCGCGCGAATTCCGCGACAAGATCGGCAACCGCATCTATGGCTGCGACGACTGCCTGGCCGCCTGCCCGTGGAACAAATTCGCCAGCGCGGCCTCGGAGGCGAAGCTTGCCGCACGCGAGGATTTGCGCGAGCCGAAGCTCTCGGACCTGCTCGCGCTCGATGACGAGGCGTTCCGCGCCTTCTTCACTGGCTCACCGATCAAGCGCATCGGCCGCGACCGTTTTGTGCGCAACGTGCTGATCGCCGCCGGCAATTCGGGCGACCCGTTGCTGGCGCCCATTGTGCGTGGCCTGCTCGGCGACGCCTCGCCGCTGGTGCGGGGTGCGGCAATCTGGGCCCTGTCGCGACTGCTCCCCGACCGCGAATTTGGCGAGCTTGCCGCCACGGCTTCGAGGACCGAGACCGATGCGGCGGTTCGCGAAGAATGGCTGGCGGGCTTGGCATCCGTAGAGGTTCATCGATGAGCGAAAGACGCTTCTTTATCTTTGGCGCCGGCTATTCCGGCAAGGCTTTCGCGCGGGCCAACGCCCAGCACGCGCCGATCTCCGGCACGACCCGGGCGCCGGAAAAGTTCGAGGCGCTGCGATCGGCCGGCATCGAGCCGCTGCAATTCGACGGCGCGCTGTCGCCCGAGCTCGGCGATGCGCTCGCCAAAACCACGCATCTCATCGTCTCCGTCGCTCCCGACGAAGCCGGCGACCCGGTGCTCAACGCCGCCGGCGATGCGCTCAAGGGAAAGATGCCGACGCTGGAGTGGATCGGCTATTTGTCGACCGTCGGCGTCTATGGCGATCATGGCGGCGCCTGGGTGGATGAGGCGAGCGACTGCCGGCCGGTGTCGAAGCGTTCGGTGATGCGGGTGGCGGCCGAACAGGAGTGGCTGGCGCTTGGCCGCGAGATCGGCAAGCCGGTGGTGGTGCTGCGGCTTTCCGGAATCTACGGGCCAGGCCGCAACGCGCTGGCCAATCTCGAGGAGGTCACGGCGCGGCGGCTGGTCAAGCCGGGGCAGGTGTTCAACCGCATACATTGCGACGACATTGCCGGCGCGCTCTGGCACCTCGCCGGCGGCAACCTCGGCGGCACCTTCAATGTCACCGACGACGAGCCGGCGCCGCCGCAGGATGTCGTGGCCTACGCCGCCGGGCTGATGGGCGTCGAGCCGCCGCCGGAAATTCCCTTCGAGACCGCCCAACTTTCGCCCATGGCGCGTTCTTTCTATGGCGAGAACAAGCGGGTCGCCAACAAGGCGATCAAGGCGGCCGGCTATCGCTTCCGGTTCCCGAACTACCGGGTGGCGCTGGAGCGGATGTGGGCCGAGGGCAACTGGCGGGACGGAGCGCCGCGCAGCCCGATGAGGCGCTGAAGATCGATGCGGGACGCGCGGCGTGGTATGATTCGTTCCTGACCGTGCCGCAAACGGATTGACTGGAGAGGGATCCGGCCTGATGAATTTGCGATCGCTGCCCGACAGGAAGCCGTTCCTGACCGCCGCGCTGGCGCTGGTGACCTTGGCTGCGCTGGTCGCGGCGGCGATTTCGGCCGAACCGCGCGCCAAGGACCTGTTCGGCACCAAGAAACTGCCTGCGGTGGTGCCCGCGCAATCCTTCGGTTTCTACTCCAAGGGCTGCTTCGCCGGCGGCGTCGCCCTGCCGATGGAAGGTCCGACCTGGGAAGTGATGCGCCCCTCGCGCAACCGGCGCTGGGGCCATCCGGCCATGATCGCGCTGATCGAAAAGCTGTCGCGCGACGCGGTAGCCGATGGCTGGCCGGGGCTTCTGGTCGGCGACGTCTCCCAGCCGCGCGGCGGACCGATGATGACCGGCCATGCTTCGCACCAGATCGGGCTCGACGCCGACATCTGGCTGACGCCGATGCCGAAGCGGCCGCTCACCATCGCCCAGCGCGAATCGATGAGCGCCACGCTGATGGTCGACGAGAAGACGCATCTGGTGAAGGACGCGCTGTGGACGCCGGCGCACACAAGGCTGCTCAAGCGCGCAGCGAGCTATCCGGAAGTCGAGCGCATCCTGGTCAATCCCGGCATCAAGAAGGCGCTTTGCGACACCGTCACCGGCGACCGTTCCTGGCTGCGCAAGATCCGGCCGTTCTGGGGTCACGACTATCACTTCCACATGCGCATCGGCTGCCAGCCGGGCTCGCCCGGTTGCAAGGGGCAGGAGGCGACGCCCGCGGACGACGGCTGCGGCAAGCCGCTGGCCTGGTGGTTCACCGAGGAGCCGTGGCGGCCCAACAAGAACCCCGATGCGCCCAAGGCCCGCGACCTGATGACGATGGCCAATCTGCCGAAAGAGTGCCAGGCGGTGCTCGCCGCGACGGATGCGCCGTCGCTGGCGGCCGTGACCTACCAGGGCGGCAGCGCCACCGCGGTCGCCGTGGCGGAACCGCAGCCGACCGAGCCGGCGGACACGATCTCCAGCGGCAATGCCGCGATGCCGGCGGCGGCGAGCGCTTTCGCGCCGACGCCCAAGATCGGCATTCCGCTGCCAAGGCCTAGACCGGGGAACTGACGCCGAAGCGGGCTTCCCCTTTCCGGGGTCATGCGCTAGTCAATCGATTGAAACGGCGCAGTGGCGCCGCAACGAGGACGATCACGAGCATGGCAGGCGAAGACGAGAAGGGACTGCGGTTTCCGGTCCTGATCGGCGACATTGGCGGCACCAATGCGCGCTTCTCGATCGTGCTCGACGCTAATTCCGAGGCGACCGAGCCGCAGATCGTCCAGACGGCGAATTTCAAGACCATCGACGACGCGATCCAGGCGGCGGTGCTCGACCGCTCGTCCATCCAGCCGAACTCGGCGGTGCTGGCGATCGCCGGGCCGGTCGACGGCGACGAGATTCCGCTCACCAACTGCCCCTGGGTCGTGAAGCCCCGGCAAATGATCGCCAATCTGGGCCTGAGCGAGGTCGTGGTGCTCAACGATTTCGAGGCGCAGGCGCTGGCGGTCGTGGCGCTCGGCGAGGAGCATATGGAAAAGATCGGCGGAGGCACGCCGGAACCCAATGCGAGCCGCGTCGTGCTCGGCCCCGGCACCGGCCTTGGCGTCGCCGGACTGATCTATGCGCTCGACCACTGGATCCCGGTGCCGGGCGAGGGCGGGCATATGGATATCGGCCCGCGCACGCCGCGCGACTTCCAGGTGTTCCCGCATATCGACAAGCTCGAAGGCCGCATCTCCGGCGAGCAGATCCTGTGCGGGCGCGGGCTGGTCAATGTCTATCGCGCCGTGGCCAAGGCCGATGCCAAGCAGGCGCCCTTCACCACGCCGGCCGAGATCACCGCGGCGGCGCTTGCGAAATCCGACCCGGTCGCCGAGGAGGCGCTGGCGCTGTTCGTCACCTGCCTCGGCCGCACCGCCGGCGACCTGGCGCTGGTGTTCATGGGCCGGGGCGGTGTGTTCCTGACCGGCGGCATCGCGCAAAAAATCGTGCCGGCACTGAAGGAAGGCAATTTCCGCGCCGCCTTCGAGGACAAGGCGCCGCACAGCGCGCTGATGCGCGAAATGCCGGTCTATGTCATCACCCATCCGCTGGCGGCGCTGCTCGGGCTTGCCGCCTATGCCAGGACGCCGTCGCTGTTCGGCGTCAACACGGCGGGGCGGCACTGGCGGGCCTGAAGCCACGCAGTCGACCGGGCAGGGCCAATGTCTGCGGTCTCGACGTCGGCGAGCCTCGTCATTCCAGGGCGAAGCAGGAGCGAAGCTCCGTCGCGAAGACCCTGGAATCCATGCCATGACCTAAGCCGTGGAACGCAGCGGAGCAGAATTCTGCACAGCTGCAGCGCTGCGAAGTCACGGAATGGATCCTCGGGTCTACGCCGCGTCGCTTCGCTCCTTGCTCCGCCCGTGGATGACGAAGCCATGGGCGTTTCAGCTGATCGCCAACCTGTGCGCCTTGGGTCGGGACCTCACGCCGTGAGCGGGTCCGCGACGAAGTTTCGCCATAGGCAAGCCGTAGCCGGGGCGCTAAGAGGGTGCCGAGAGGCAGCCCTGCCCGACGAAAACCCACGAAGCGCCCTTGATTTGACCGTTCAAACTTCCCTCAAACTGAAAGTCCAGCCCACCGAGGTCAGCGCGGTGCTGCGCCGCATCCTGGCCGAAAACGGCAAGGAATATCGCTGGACCTATGTCGTTGCCGTCGCCTGCCTGCTGATTGTTTCCGGCGCCACCGCCTTCACGGCGTGGATCATGGCGCCGATGATCAACCAGATCTTCTACGAACGGCGCAGCGACATGATCGTCTGGATCTGCGCCGGTTTCATGGGCGCCTCCGTGCTGCGCGGCTTCGCCGGCTACGGCCAGGCGGTGGCGCTGGCCAGAATCGGCAACAATCTGGTCGCCCGCTACCAGAAGCGCAGCTTCGACCATCTGATGAAGCTCGGCGTCGACTTCTTCAACGAGACCCGTTCCGGACGGCTGGCCGCTCAGGTGAACGAGAATGTCGGCGGCATCCGCGATCTCCTGTCGCTGACGCTGACCTCCATCAGCCGCGACGCGGTCTCGCTCGTCGCCCTCGTCGGCGTGATGATCTACCAGGATCCGGTGCTGTCGCTCAGCTCGCTGCTGATCGGGCCGCCGCTGATCTGGGCCGTCGTCTACATCACCCGCCGCCTGCGCAAGATCAACCGCGAATCCGTGCTGATCAACTCGCGGCTGAACGGCTCGGTCCAGGAGGCGACGCAAGGTATCGCCATCGTCAAGGCCTTCACCCTGGAGGACGAGCTGGCGCGCCGCATCGGCATCATGGCCGACACGGCCGAGCAGCGTAACAACAAGATCGCCCGCGTCGCGGAGCGGCTGTCGCCGATTTCCGAAATCCTGGGCGGCCTCGCCGTCACCGCCGTGCTTGCCTATTCCGGCTATCGGGCGCTGGTGCTTGGGCAACCGCCGGGCGCGGTGTTCTCCTTCATCACCGCGCTGATCCTGGCCTACGACCCGGCGCGGCGCCTGGCGCGCACGCAGGTCGGCATGGAACGCGCCCTGGTCAATGCGCGCATGATCTACGAGCTGCTCGACCTCGAGCCGAAGCAGGGCGACGCGCCCGACGCGGTCGAGGCGAAGGTCACCACCGGCGAGGTGCGCTTCAACAATGTGACGTTCGGCTACAACGCCGACATGCCGGTGCTGCGGGACCTGAGCTTCACCGCCGCGGCCGGCAAGGTGACGGCCATCGTCGGCGCCTCGGGCGCCGGCAAGTCGACGCTGGTGGCGCTGCTGCAGCGTTTCTACGACGTCGACAAGGGCTCGATCGAGGTCGATGGCCAGGACATCGCCAAGGTGACCAAGCATTCGCTGCGCCAATCGATCGCCTATGTGGCGCAGGCGCCTTATCTGTTCGAGGGCACGATCCGCGACAACATCCGCTTCGGCCGGCTGTCGGCCACCGACGCCGAGATCGAGCAGGCGGCGAAACTGGCGGCGGCCGACGAGTTCATCCGCCAGCAGCCGCAAGGCTACGACACGCCGGTCGGCGAAGGCGGCTCGACGCTTTCCGGCGGCCAGCGCCAGCGCGTCTCGATCGCGCGCGCCATCGTGCGCCAAGCGCCGATCCTCCTGCTCGACGAGGCGACCTCGGCGCTCGACAACGAGGCCGAGGCGCGCGTCCAGGAGGCGCTGACCCATGTCATGGAAGGCCGCACGACGATCGTCATCGCGCACCGGCTGTCGACGGTGGTCAATGCCGACCATATCATCGTGCTGGAAGAGGGCAGGCTGGTCGAGGAAGGCACGCATGCGACGCTGATGGCCGACCCGCATGGCATCTATGCCCGCTTCCACCGCATCCAGGGCAAGAAGGGGCTGGGGCTTGTCGACGACGCCAAGCCGCTTCAAACTCCCGCACCGCGCAGCCGCGCCAAGAAGACCGTCAGGAGAAGCGCATGAGCGAAGCCGGCGATATGGGCCTGGTCGTGGTTGGCGCCGCCGGCCGCATGGGTCAGACGCTGATCCGCGCCATCCACACCATGCCCGGCGCGCGCGTCGCCGCCGCGATCGAGCGGCCGGACTCCCCCCATCTCGGCAAGGATGCCGGCGAGCTTGCCGGCATCGGCATCATCAACGTGCCGATCGTCGACGATCCGCTGCCGGCCTTCGCCAAGGCCGACGGCGTGCTCGATTTCACGGCGCCGGCGGCGAGCGTCGAATTCGCCGGCTATGCCGCGCAGGCGCGCATCGTCCATGTCATCGGCACCACCGGCTGCTCGGCCGACGACAATGCCAGGATCGCCGCCGCCGCGCGCCACGCGACGATCGTCAAATCCGGCAATATGAGCCTTGGCGTCAACCTTCTGGCGGTGCTGGTCGAGCAGGCCGCGAAGGCGCTCGACCCGGAGGATTTCGACATCGAGATCCTGGAAATGCACCACCGCCACAAGGTCGACGCGCCGTCCGGCACGGCGCTGCTGCTCGGCGAGGCGGCGGCCAAGGGGCGCGGCATCGACCTTGCCCGCAACAGCGTGCGGGTGCGCGACGGCCATACCGGCGTGCGCAAGGCGGGCTCGATCGGCTTCGCCACGCTGCGCGGCGGGTCGGTCGTCGGCGACCACAGCGTGATCCTTGCCGGCACCGGCGAGCGCATCACGCTCTCCCACCATGCCGAGGACCCGGCGATCTTCGCCCGCGGCGCGGTCCTGGCGGCGCCCTGGGCCCGCGGCCAGAAGCCCGGACTTT
>NZ_RZRY01000295.1:0-7487 GCF_003998035.1 Mesorhizobium sp. M2A.F.Ca.ET.039.01.1.1
AGCATGGACTGGTCGGCGATCTATATGCGCACGGTGTTCGAATCCGGCCCGCTGACCGCCGGCTTCACCGTGGCGCTGTTCGCCTTCTCGCAGGCGACGACGCGCTTCTTCGCCGACAGCTTCGTGGACCGCCACTCGCCGAGCGGCGTGGCGCGCGTGCTGTTGGCGACGATGATGGCCGGCGTCTTCACCGTCTTTTTCTCGCCCCTGCCCTTCATTTCGATGTTGGGCTTTGCGCTTCTGGGCATCGGCAGCAGCGCCATCTTCCCGCTGGCGATCTCGGCGGCGGCTCAGCGCACCGATCGCCCCGCGGCGATCAATGTGGCGGCGCTGTCGCAGATCTCCTTCGTCGCCTTCCTGCTTGGGCCGCCGCTGCTCGGCTTCGTGTCGGACCATTGGGGCATCCGCTCGGCATATGGCATCGGCATACCGTTCATCCTGCTCAGCCTGGCGGCAGCGGGCGCGCTCGGCCGGCGGCCATCGCCGAGCGCGGTTCCGGACGGCGCGATGTCCGGTCCGACAAGAGAGCGGGTGCCGGCGCGGGCCTATGAGGCATGAAGGGCTCTTGGCGGAGCGGAGCGTGACGGCCTGAGGGTATGGCGGCTTGGCGCGCAGGCGCGCCGTGCGATTTCGCATGGGAGAACCTGGCGATCCAGCCACCGCTTACGTTGCGGCGGCTTGACGAAAGCGCGCGCGGCTGAAATTGAAAGGGGCCTAATATTGTGCCAGAAGCGATTTGATGCGCGTCATCACCACACAAGAAGAACTCGAGAGCGTTGTCGGGGCGTTCGAAAAGTCGGAATTCGTTACCGTCGATACCGAATTCATCCGCGAGACGACCTTCTGGCCGATCCTGTGCCTGATCCAGATGGCCGCGCCCGGCCAGACCGCGCTGATCGACCCGCTGTCGCCAGACATCGACCTGAAACCGTTCTTCCGGCTGATGGCCAACGAAGCCGTGGTCAAAGTCTTCCACGCGGCGCGCCAGGACATCGAAATCATCGTCCATCTCGGCAATCTCGTGCCGCATCCGGTGTTCGACACCCAGGTGGCGGCGATGGTCTGCGGCTTCGGCGACAGCGTCTCTTACGACCAGCTCGTGCAGAAGGTCACGGGGGCGCGCTTGGACAAATCCTCGCGCTTCACCGACTGGCGGCACCGGCCGCTCTCCGACAAGCAGCTCGAATACGCGCTTGCCGACGTCACCCATCTGATCAAGGTCTACCAGCATCTCAGCGCCGAGCTGAAGCGCGAGGATCGCGCGCATTGGTTGAACGAAGAGATGGATATCCTCACCTCGCGCGAGACCTACGATCCGCATCCCGAGGATGCCTGGAAACGGCTGAAGATGCGGCTGCGCAAGCCGCAGGAGCTGGCGATCGTGCAGGCGGTGGCCGCCTGGCGCGAGCGCGAGGCGCGCGAGCGCGATGTGCCCCGCGGCCGCGTGCTCAAAGACGACGCGATCTACGAGATCGCGCAACAGGCGCCGCGCGACGCGGCGGCGCTCGGCAAGCTGCGCACCACCCCGAAAGGCTGGGAACGCTCCGCGACGGCAACCGCGCTGCTGGGCGCAGTCAACGCCGCCCTCGCGCTGCCCAAGGATGCGATGCCGAAACTGCCAAAGAGCGTGCAACCGCCGGAAGGATCGAACGCGGCGGCGGAGCTGCTCAAGGTGCTGCTCAGGATCGTCGCCGAAAAGGAAGGCGTCGCCACCAAGGTGCTGGCCTCCAGCGACGATATCGATCGCATCGCGGCCGAGGGCGACGAAGCCGACGTGCCGGCGCTGCAGGGCTGGCGGCGCGCCGTTTTCGGCGATCAGGCGCTGAGGCTGGTGCGCGGCGAAATCGGCATCAAGTTCGACAAGCGCAGGATTGCGGTGTTCGATCTTTAAATCAAACCACCCCGAGCAGGTGGAGCGCGAACCAGACCCAGGCCAGGAGAAGTATGCCGGCGCCGAGGAAGAAGACTCCGGTGCGGTGCGGCACATGGTTTCCGTCGAGATGCACCCAGGCGTGCACATAGCGCGTGAGGATGAACAGCCACATCAGCGCCAGCGTCAGATAGTTCACGCCGTTGGTGACGAACAGCGCCAGGCAGAGCACGTGGAAGAGAACCGGCAGCTCGAACTGGTTGATCAGATTGTTGGCGACGGTGACGCTCGAAGCGGGTTCGGTCGAGCGGAGCTTGTACTGGCTGACCCTGGCTTCGCCTGATTTCACAGCCCCGTAGCGCCGTTTGAGCATCACCAGATAGACGATATAGACCAGCAGCACGTGCGCCAGCATCGGCCAGAAGATGGCGGTCTGGCGCATCGGCCCCTCCCTTTTCCTAACGCAATTGCGGACGGAAAACCGTTTTACACTCTTCCTGGAACTGCTTTAGCGCCACCGTTGCCCGGCCAGCGCGAAGACTGCGATAACGAAGACCGGGATCGCCAGCAGCGCGAATTTGGTGACGGTCAGCAAGGAAGCGAAGGCGAGCGAATCGGGATTGGCCGATTGGAAATCGGACAGCAATCGCGCCACGGCAAAATTCTGGGCGTAGTCGGCGACCGCGTAGGGAAGCACCAGCACCAGCGAGAACAGTGCCTGCAACTGCGCTGACATGGCGCGGAACGTGCTGAGCCGCCGCCCGTAAACAAGGATGAGGCTGACCAGCGTCAGCGACAGCAGCGCCGGGAACAGGACATCGAAGGTCAAATAGTGCCAGACGATGATGATCTCGCCGCCGCGGCGGCCGAGCGCCGTGAGCCAGGCCATGCCTTCGTCGGGGGTGAAGCCGGCAACGCGGATGTCAAGCGAGGCCAGGCCGCCGCTCAAGCGCTGGAAATAGAGGAACTCCAGCGCCGTCATGGCCAGGAAAAGCGCAATCGAAGCGATGGAGAGCGCCGCCGCGTGCCGCGACAGCCGCAGCACCGCCACGCTCAAATCACACCACAGTCCGCCCTGACGATCGGACTGATCGGCCTCCCGATCAAATTCCGCCCGGGTAATTGGGGCTTTCGCGGGTGATCGTGACGTCATGGGCGTGGCTTTCACGAAGTCCGGCATTGGATATGCGCACAAAGGTGGCGCGCTCGCGGAAATCTGCAAGGTCACGTCCACCCACATAACCCATAGCGGCTTTCAGGCCGCCCGCAAGCTGGTGCAGCACGCCAGCAACAGGTCCTTTGTAGGGAACCTGCCCTTCAATGCCTTCCGGAACCAGTTTCAGCGTATCGCGGACCTCCGCCTGGAAGTAGCGATCGGCCGAGCCGCGCGCCATGGCGCCGACCGAGCCCATGCCGCGGTAAGCCTTGAAGGAGCGGCCCTGGTGCAGATAGACCTCGCCCGGGCTCTCGTCCGTGCCGGCGAGCAGCGAACCGATCATGGCCGCGCTCGCGCCTGCCGCGAGCGCCTTGGCGAGATCGCCCGAATATTTGATGCCGCCATCGGCAATGACGCTGACGCCGGCCTTGCTGGCCGTCTCGACCGCCGACATGATCGCCGACAATTGCGGGACGCCGACACCGGCAACGATTCGCGTGGTGCAGATCGAGCCCGGGCCGATGCCAACCTTGACCGCATCGGCGCCGGCGTCGATCAGCGCCTGCGTGCCATCGGCGGTTGCGACGTTGCCGGCCAGGATGCGCACGGAGTTGGAGAGCTTCTTGGCCCGCGCCACCGCATCCAGCACGCGCTGCGAATGACCGTGCGCTGTGTCGATGACAAGCAGGTCGACGCCGGCGTCGATCAGGCGCTCGGCGCGCTCGAAGCCGTCATCGCCGACGCTGGTGGCGGCGGCGGCGCGCAGCCTCCCTTGTGCGTCCTTTGTGGCATGCGGATTGAGCTGCGACTTCTCGATGTCCTTGACGGTGATCAGGCCGACGCAATTGCCGTTCCTGTCGACCACCACCAGCTTCTCGATGCGGTGCTTGTGTAGCAGCCGCTTGGCCTCGTCCTGGTCGACATTCTCCTTGACCGTGATCAGGTTCTCACGGGTCATCAGCTCGTAAACCTTCTGCGCCGGATCGGAGGCGAAACGCACGTCGCGGTTGGTGAGGATGCCGACCAGGCGGCCGACCGTGTGGCCGCCGGTGCCGCCATTCTCCACCACGGGAATGCCGGAAATGCTGTTGGAGCGCATCAGCGCCAGCGCGTCGGCAAGCGTGGCGTCCGGACCGATAGTGACCGGGTTCACCACCATGCCGGATTCGAATTTCTTGACCTGCCGGACCTGCTCGGCCTGCTCGGCCGGCGAGAAATTGCGGTGGATGACGCCGATGCCGCCGGCCTGCGCCATGGCGATCGCCAGCCGCGCCTCCGTGACGGTGTCCATGGCCGCCGACAGGATCGGCACGTTGAGATCGATATCGCCGGCGATGCGGGTGCGGATGTCGGTTTCGCCCGGCATGACCTCGGAGTGGCCGGGCTGCAAGAGCACGTCGTCGAAGGTCAGCGCCAGGGCGCCGGTGGACGTTTCGATGATTTTTCCCATGGCCAGTCCTTTTGAATGCGGAAAAGGCGCTGGGCCGATTGGCCAGCGCCGACTCTCATCTTCCCTTTCAGGATTGGCGCTGGCTGGTAACACGTCCTGGGGCGGAAGGAAAGCCGGTCGTTGCGCGGCGCTTCAAGTAGCTGTTATACGGCCCACCGGCTTTCACCACTCGTCCCGGTAGACATCCTCGCGGGTAAGGCTTGCGGCGTTGACAATAGGCTGCTGCTGAAGCCGGGACAGCAGCGCGGCACGACAGTGGCGCTCGGGGGTTGCCGACGGAATGATCCGGGCTACCGCACGCCTCGGCTCATCACAACACAGCTTCGTCCGCTCAGGACGCCGCGCAGGATCTTGGAGATCTGCGTTTGACGTCCGTTGACGAAACAACCTCATCCATTTCGACGCCTTCTTCGCTGAATGCGTCTGGATGTCGCCACTGATTAGCGTTCCGCCACGGCGTTGAAAATGCCGATGCCCACTGTCACGCATAGGACCGCGGCCCCAAGCCCTCCCGCGATGATGCACCACCAGGCGAGCCCATTCCCCCGAAGCATGGGATTCAGCTTTAACATCCGTCGTGCCAGAAGCCCTTGGTAAAGCGCATAAGAAGACCCAAAACCGGCGAGCCAGACAATAGAAAACACAACGCCCCGCGTTAGCATCTTGTTGAGCCTGGCTTGTTCGGCCGTCAAATTTGCGTTTTCGGTGTCCATTTCCGCCCCCTGCTTTGCAAACCGCTTATTGTATTTGGCTCTTGCCTTTGAAGGTTGTCGAGCCGAGATTTGTCGAGCAGCCTGCACATCGAAGACGTTGGAAACGTTGATAGGCTCGACTGACCTCAAAACTATGACATGAGGCCACCAGCCGTGCGTTCGCGCAAAAGTGACAGCAATTTAATGCGACATGCGGGCGAAGGCGTGATACCCGCCCGTCGTAGCCGGTTCGCCCCCAAGCCGGGCCTAGAATCGCAAAGACAAATCAGGGCGTTTCCCCTTGAACCGTACCATCCCGCTCATCCTGGCGGTCGCTCTTTTCATGGAGAACATGGATTCGACCGTGATCGCGACGTCGCTGCCAGCGATCGCCGTCGACATCCACACCAGCCCGATCGCGCTGAAGCTGGCGCTGACGGCCTATCTGGTGTCGCTGGCGATCTTCATTCCGATCAGTGGCTGGATGGCGGACCGGTTCGGGGCAAAGACCGTGTTCCGAGCCGCGATCGGCGTGTTCATCGCTGGCTCGGTCGCTTGCGCCTTTTCCAATTCGCTGCCGGCTTTCGTGGTGTCGCGCTTCCTGCAAGGCATAGGCGGCGCGATGATGACGCCGGTCGGCCGCCTCGTGCTGGTGCGCGCCACGCCGAAAAGCGAGCTGGTCGCGGCAATGTCCTGGCTGACCGTGCCGGCGCTGGTCGGACCGCTGGTCGGCCCGCCGATCGGCGGCTTCATCACCACCTATCTGACCTGGCACTGGATTTTTCTGATCAACGTGCCGATCGGGCTGCTGGGCATCTGGCTCGCCACGCGCTATCTGCCGGAAACCGCGCCGGCCGAGACGCCGCCGCTCGACTTCCCTGGATTTGTGCTCAGCGGTCTCGCAGCGTCCGGGGTCGTTTTCGGCCTTTCCGTCGTCAGCCTGCCGGCGCTGCCGCCGATGGCCGGCTTCATCACGGTGGCGGTCGGGTTGATCTCCGGCGTGCTCTATCTCATCCACGCCCGCCGCGCGAAGAACCCGCTGCTGGCATTGGAGTTGTTCCGCAACCAGGTCTTCCGGTCCTCCGTGCTCGGCGGCTCGCTGTTTCGCATCGGCATCGGCGCGGTGCCGTTCCTTCTGCCGCTGATGTTCCAGATCGGTTTCGGGTTGACGCCCTTCCAGTCGGGCATGATCACCTTCGTTTCGGCGATCGGCGCCATCGGCATGAAGTTCGTCACCGCGCTGCTTTTCCGCATTGCCGGCTTCCGGCGGGTGCTGATCTGGGGCTCGCTGGTCGCGGCCGCCTCGATCGCCATCTACGGCCTGTTCACGCCGCAGACGCCCTATGTGCTGATGCTGGCGATCCTTCTGGTTGGCGGCTTCATCCGCTCGATGTTCTTCACCGGCGTCAACGCGCTCTCCTATGCCGAGATCACGGCCGCCGACACCAGCAAGGCGACGCCGATCACCGCGGTCTTCCAGCAATTGTCGATCGCGCTCGGCGTGGCGCTGGCAGGCGGCATCCTCGAAGTCTCGACCTCGATCCATGGCGGGGCGCTGACGCTCGGCGATTTCCACATCGCCTTCTTCATCGTGGCGGCAGTGTCCGCCGCGGCATCGATCACCTTCATGCGGCTGGCGCCGGAAGCCGGCAGTGCCGTCTCGGGCCATGGCCGGCTGGCCACGCCGAAGACCCTGGAAACGGTGAGCACGGCGGGGAAGTAGAGGTGGCGCGCCCTGCCCTAACTTCGTCATTCTAGGGCGGAGCGACGCGAAGCGGCGCGCAGACCCTAGAATCCATGCCGTGATGTTTCAGCGCCGCTGCGGTGCAGGACTTGGAGCAGCTCTGGCGAATGTCGGCCACGAATTCTGGACCGCTGTGTTTCTTGGCCGAGGTAACGGCATGGATTCTAGGGTCTGCGCGCGTCGCTCCTTGCTTCGCCCTAGAATGACGAAGTTCCGGGACCTTTGAACTCCTTCGCCAGCAAATACAGCTCCACCGACTCATCCCTTGAAGCCGGCGGCTTCACATGATGGACGGAGCGGAAGTTCTGCTTCAGCAGCGACAAGAGTTCGTTCTCGGCGCCGCCCTGAAATGTCTTGGCGAGGAAATGCCCGCCGGGTTTCAGCACGTGCAGCGCGAAATCGGCCGCGACTTCGCACAGATGCATGGTGCGCAGATGATCCGTGCGGCGGTGGCCGGTGGTGGGTGCTGCCATATCGGACAGTACCACGTCCGGCTGGCCGCCGAGCGCCTCGGCGAGCTTCTGCGGCGCGTCCGGATCGAGGAAGTCCATCTGCAGGATGACGGCGCCCGGAAC
>NZ_RZRY01000296.1:0-7479 GCF_003998035.1 Mesorhizobium sp. M2A.F.Ca.ET.039.01.1.1
CGGCCGCACCGAAGGGTTTACGTTGGCCACGATTAGCACCGGCGCGCCCGGCGAGATCGTCGAAGCCATCATCACCGGCCATGACGGCGCCCGACTGATTGCGGCCCCGCTTGCCGCGCAAGCCGCCTGAGACTGCGAGACGCATGGCTGGTTTTTTCAAGAAGATATTTTCGTTCGGCAAGAAGGAGGTCGTCGAGGAGCGCGTCGACGAGGCCGCGCCCCTGCCGCCGATCAAATGGGATCAGCTGGACGCGCTGAAGCCGGAGGCCGATCAGGCCGCCCCGGAGATTCTGGCGCGCGAGCAGGAGCCAGCACCCCACCCTCCCCTCGATGGGGAGGGTCGCCACGAAGTGGCGGGGCGGGGTGACAGCGCCGACGCTGGCGCCAGTCACCCCCACCCCCGAGCCGCGCTCGGGACCTCCCCCATCGAGGGGGAGGTAGGGCCTGCACCGGCCTCGCAGCCGACCCCCGAGCCGCGGTCCGCTCCCGCCGCCGGCAAGGTGACGGTCTCAAAGAAGGTCGAGCAGAAAGCCGAGCCGGCAAAGACTTCGGAGCCGGCGCCAAGGCGCTCCTGGTTCCAGCGCATGCGCGAAGGGCTCGCCCGCTCGTCCCGCGAGCTCACCGGCAACATTGCCGGCGTCTTCACCAAGCGAAAGCTGGACGAGGACACGCTGCAGGACCTGGAGGACGTGCTGATCCGCGCCGATCTCGGCGTGGAGACGGCGCTGCGCGTCACCGACTCGCTCGCCTCCAGCCGCTACGGCCGCGACGTCTCCGACTCTGAAGTCCGCGCCGTGATGGCCGCGGAGGTGGAGAAGGTGCTGATGCCGGTGGCAAAACCGCTCGAGCTCGATCTCAGCCATAAGCCGCATGTAATCCTGGTCGTCGGCGTCAACGGCACCGGGAAGACCACCACCATCGGCAAATTGGCCGCCAAGCTCACCGATGGCGGCCTCAAGGTGATGCTGGCCGCCGGCGATACCTTCCGCGCCGCCGCGATCGAGCAGCTGAAGATCTGGGGCGAGCGCACGAAATCGCCGGTCATCGCCACCAAGCTCGGCGCCGACGCGGCGGGCCTCGCCTATGACGCCTTCGAGAAGGCCAAGGAGGCCGGCTCCGACGTTTTGATCATCGACACGGCCGGCCGGCTGCAGAACAAGACCGAGCTGATGGCGGAGTTGGAGAAGATCGTGCGCGTGCTCGGAAAACTCGATCCGGAAGCGCCGCACACGGTGCTGCAGACGGTCGATGCCACCACCGGCCAGAATGCGCTGAACCAGGTCGAGATCTTCCGCAACGTCGCCGGCGTCAACGGGCTGGTGATGACCAAGCTGGACGGCACGGCCCGCGGCGGTATTCTGGTGGCGATCGCCGCCAAGCACCGGCTGCCGGTCTATTTCATTGGCGTCGGCGAGCAGGTCGATGACCTCGAACCGTTTTCGGCCAGCGAATTTGCCAGAGCGATCGCCGGCGTCGCCTGAACAAAGGCGTGATCTTGGAAAGCCGCCCGCTTTTCGGCCAGATCATGCGCAAGAAGGGTTTTTATGAACATCCTCGAACGCGACCCGTCCGATCCACGCCGCAAGCCGATGAACCCCGGCCTGAAATTCCTGCTCGAGCTTGGGCCGGGCCTGGTGTTCTTCTTCACCACCATCCGTGGCGAGTGGCTGGCCGAGAAATTCCCGGTGCTTGCCCATCTCGGCGAGCCGATCCTGATCGCCACGGCCTTCTTCATGGTCGCGACCGCGCTTTCGCTCGGCGTCTCCTGGCTGCTCACGCGCAGCCTGCCGCTGATGCCGCTGGTCTCGGCGATCGTCGTCTTCGTCTTCGGCGCGCTGGCGCTTTACCTGCAGGACAAGACCTTCGCTTTCATGAAGCCGACGATCATCAACTCGCTGTTCGGCGTAACCCTGCTCGGCGGGCTGCTGTTCGGCCGCTCGCTGCTCGGCTACGTCTTCGATTCCGCCTTTCAGCTCGATGCCGAGGGCTGGCGCAAGCTGACCTTCCGCTGGGGCCTTTTCTTCCTGTTCCTGGCCGTGCTCAACGAGGTGATGTGGCGTAACTTCTCCGAGGCGACCTGGCTATATTTCAAGGTCTGGGGCACGATCCCGATCACCTTGCTGTTCACCTTCAGCCAGATGCCGCTGATCATGCGCCACTCGCTCGAGGAAAAAGCCAAGGAAGAGAAGGCCGGGAACTAAAGCAATTCCAGGAAAAGTGTGACGCGGTTTTCCGTCCGGAATTGCGCCGGAATAAGGGGGGACGGCATGGAATTTCTCACCACGCATGACGAGCTGAGGACGATCTACAAGACGCCCCGGCCGACCGACGGCTCGATCCGCAAGGAACTGAAGAGCCTCGACGGCCATTGCCGCTCCTTCATCGGCAAGAGCCCCTTCGTGCTGATCGGTTCCTCCGACGGCGCCAGCAATGCCGACGTCACACCGAAGGGCGACAAGCCCGGCTTCGCCGCCATCCTCGACAACAACACCATCGCCATCCCCGACCGCCCCGGCAACAACCGGCTGGACACGCTGGAAAACATCATCCGCAACCCGTCGGTTGGACTGCTTTTCCTGATCCCCGGCATGAACGAGACGCTGCGCGTCAATGGCGACGCCCGCATCACCGTCGATCCCACCTTGCGCGAACGCCTGGCGGTCGACGGCAAGGAGCCCCAGAGCGTCATCGTGGTGACGGTCAAGGCCGCCTATATGCACTGCGCAAAGGCCTTCATGCGCTCCGATCTTTGGAAGCCGGAGACCTGGTACGACCGCGCGACGCTGCCGACGCTCGGCCAGATCATCCGCGACCAGCTGGCGCTGTCAGAAAGCGCCGGCGAGATCGACCGCGAGCTGGACGACGATTACCGGCAGACCATGTGGTAGCCTCGCCTGACGACTCACTCTTCGTCCGGGCCTCCCTTGATCGAGATCATCGCCCTATCGGGCAGCCTGCGCGCCGCGTCGACCAATTCGGCCCTGCTTGCCGCCCTGGCCGCCAATGCCCCTGACGACTGTAGCGTCCAGGTCTATGACGGGCTCGGCCGGCTGCCGATCTTCAACCCCGACGATGAGGGCGAGCGCACGCCGCCCGAAGCGGCGCGCCTGATCGAGATGGTCACCCCTGCCGATGGCGTCATCGTCTCCTGCCCGGAATACGCGCATGGCGTCCCCGGCGGCATGAAGAACGCGCTCGACTGGCTGGTGTCGCGCGACGCCGCCGTCGGCAAGCCGGCGATGCTGGTGCATGCCTCGACCCGCTCGCTCTACGCCCGGGCGGCGCTCGCCGAGATCATGCGGACGATGTCGTTTGCGCTGTATGAGGAGGCGGCGCTGGAGATCGCGCTGCTGGGCAAGAAGCCGGGGGAGATGGAGGCGATCCTGACAGAGGGTTCGAACCGCCAGGCGATGCGTGAGGCGGTGCAGGGTTTCGCAAGATTTATTCGCGAACGATGAGCGGTCTTCCCCTTCTCCCCTTGTGGGAAAAGGTGGATCGGCGCGCAGCGCCGAGACGGATGAGGGGGTGTTCCAGCGAAGTGAGGCATTGGCGACCTCGTCGCTGGACAAACGGCGTCGCCAAGCTGGAACACCCCTCATCCGACCTCGCTTCGCGAGGCCACCTTCTCCCGCAAGGGGAGAAGGAAGAAGCTACCCCTTCCGCAGCGTCTCGACATCGGTCTTGCCGACATACCAGTCGCGGGCGTTGACCTCCTCGAACACAACCCAGACATCGTTGTTGCCAAGCCCGGTGGCCTCCATGATGGCCGAAGTCACCTTCTTGGCGATGTCAGCCTTCTTGCCGGCCGGATCGGCGGCGATCACTTCCTTGACGATGCGGATGTTGACGAATGGCATGATGTCCTCCCCTTGGGTTCTGCCGGTTGACGTCGGGCGGCGGTTTGGCAATTCGCTCCGGCAAAGCGGATGGCGGTGGTTGCGGGAACCGCAGCGCGGCGGGCGCTGCGGGGATGCGCAGAAAGGCCAGCAAAGGCCAAAGAAGCGCCTTGAACAGCTTCAAAAAGTCTTCGCCCCGTTCACCATCAGCCGCACCATATAGAGCGAGGTGGTGCCGGCTATGTAGAGGCAGTTCAGCTTGTTGCCGCCGAACACGCAGTTGGCGGTCACTTCCGGCACCTTGACCTTGCCGATCAGCGTGCCGTCCGGGTCGTAGCAATGGATGCCGTCGGCAGCACTTGTCCAGATGCGCCCGTCGGAATCGAGCCGAAACCCGTCGAACAGGCCGGCGGTGCAGTCGGCGAAGACCTTGCCGCCCGAAACCTTCTTGCCGTGCTTGCCGACAGTGAAGACACGTATATGCGCCGGGTTCTTCTCGCCATGCGTGCGGCCGGTGTCGGCGACATAGAGCAGGCTTTCGTCCAGCGAGAAGGCGAGCCCGTTCGGCCGCACCATGTCGGTGATGACGGCCTCGACATCGCCGGTCTCCGGGTCGACCCGGTAGACATTGCAGGCGCCGATCTCGCTTTCGGCCTTGTCGCCCTCATAGTCGGTGTCGATGCCATAGCTCGGATCGGTGAACCAGATCGAGCCGTCGGAGCGCACCACGACGTCGTTGGGCGAGTTCAGCCGCTTGCCTTTCCACTTGTCGGCGATGGTGGTGGTCGAGCCGTCGAATTCGGTGCGGCTGACGCGGCGGCCGGAATGCTCGCACGTCACCAGCCGGCCCTGCCGGTCGACAGTATTGCCGTTGGAATTGCCGGACGGCTGGCGGAACACGCTGACGCTGCCATCGGTCTCGTCATAGCGCAGCATGCGGTTGTTCGGGATGTCGGACCAGACGACATAGCGGCCGGCGGCGAACCAGGCCGGCCCTTCCGCCCACCGGCATCCGGTGAACAGCTTTTCCACCTGCGCGCTGCCGTTGAACAGGCGCGCGAAGCGCGGATCGAGAATTTCGTAATAGTCAGCGGCCGCCATGCGTTTCCTCCCGGCATCAGGTGACGGACGGATCAAGCCAGCCCGCGGCCATTCTGGCAAGACGGCAGGCCTGTAATTTGTATGACAAAACGGATGAGAACTGCGTGAAGCGTAGCGCCAAAGGCCGCCATGCCGGATGCAGGAGCCCCTTACCCGCGGTTAACCGGCTATGCGCTGGTTGCAATAGTGCATTGCAACATCTTTCTTTTGCAACGCACCATTCCTATGTCATGCTCGCAATTGTCAGGGAGGAACAACCGGCCGCACCAGCGCGGCATGAAAGGAACCCTGTCATGTTCGACAATCTTGTCTACCGCGCTCGCGCCAGCATCGCCAAGCGCCGCCAGTACAACCGCCTCGTCGCCGAAATCGAAAACCTGTCCGGCCGCGATCTCGCCGATCTGCGCGCCGACCGTTCCGAGATGCTCTACCAGATCCGCAAGCAGATCTACGGCTGAGCGACAGGCCCTCACCCGGACCGCCAACCGAATTGCGAAGGGCAATTCGGGGCAATCCGACCTTTCCCCGAGGGGGAGAGGAACAGGTAAGCGCCGGCGCCGACCTCTTCCCCCCTCGGGGAGAAGGTGGCCGCGAAGCGGCCGGATGAGGTGGCGTCAACCCGGCGCCGCCAAGGCCTTCTCGATCTGTGGCAACAGCAGCGTCCTCACGGAGTCGGGTGTCAGCGGCCCGACATGCTTGTAGGCGATCTTGCCGTCCTTGCCGATGACGAAGGTTTCCGGCACGCCGTAGACACCCCAGTCGATCGCCGCGCGTCCGGCCGGGTCGACGCCGATCGCCTGATAGGGATTGCCGAGATCGCCGAGGAAGCGGCGGGCGTTTTCCGGCTGGTCCTTGTAGTTCAGCGCCGTAAGCGTGAAGCGCTTGTCCTGCGACAGGCCGAGCAGCACCGGATGCTCTTCGCGGCACGGCGCGCACCAGGACGCGAACACATTGACGAGCGTCACCCTGCCGGCAAAACTTTTGGAATCGAGCCCCGGCAGGTTCACCCCTTCCAGCGGCGGGAGACTGGTCTGCGGCGCCGGCAGGCCGATCAGCGCCGAGGGGATTTCGGCGACATCGCGGCCCGACAGAAGCTGCGACAGGAACAGCCCCGCCAGTCCCAGGAACACCAGCAGCGGCAAAAGCACGAACAAGCGGCGGCGCGGCGCAGGCGCTTCGGTCCCGGTGCTCATGGCTTGACGGCCTTGTCCGAACGCCGACGCACACCGGCCGCTTCGAGCGCCGCGAGTTCGCGCTTGCGCGCCCGCTGATCGAGCAGGATCCAGCCGATCAGCACGGTCAGCACGACGCCCGTGATGGCGTAGGCGGCGGTGACGAACAGGGCGTGCGTGCTCACGTCGACCGCTCCCCATTCTCCGCCATGCCAATCGTTCCGATCATGTCTTTCCTCTGAGCGTTTCACCGTTTGATAGAGACAGTGATCCGCTCCATTTCCTTGTTCTGACGCAATTCCGGACGGAAAAACCGCTCGCGCTTTTCGCGGATTGGTCTAGCCCCGCCGCGGCTTTCCCGCAATCGTCTCGGCGCCGCAGCGAAATGAACGTCCTTGTCGCCTCAATCCGTCCCGTGTCGCAGCGCCAACGCCGCCGCCAGCGGCCCGACCACGGCAAGAAACAGCGTCAGCGCGGCAAGAATGAGGAAGGGCTGCAGGAACGGGGCCGGATCGGCGACGGCGCCATAGCTTGCCGAAACGCCGAAGATCAGCACCGGGATGGTGAGCGGCAGCACCAGCACCGAAATCAGCAGCCCGCCGCGCGGCAGCGCCACGGCTACCGCCGCACCCGCGGCGCCGATGAAGGTGATGGCAGGCGTGCCGATAAGCAGCGTCAGCGCCGTGGCCCCGATGCCCAGCGGCTCCATGTTCATGAACAGGCCGAGCAAGGGAGCGGCGACCACCAGCGGCAGCACGCTGCCCGCCCAGTGCGCCAGGCATTTCGTCAGCACCGTCAGCGCCAGCATGTGCCGGTCGCCGTTGAGGACAAGAAGATCGAGCGAGCCGTCCTCGCGGTCGGCCTGGAAGAGGCGATCGAGCCCGAGCAGGCAGGCGAGCAGCGCCGCGATCCACAGGATCGCCGGGCCGATGCGCGACAACAGGTTGAGGTCGGGTCCGACGCCGAAGGGGATGGTGACGATGACGGCGAGGAAGAAGATGACGCCGACCAGCGCCCCGCCGCCGGCGCGGATGGAAAGGCGGATGTCGCGGAGGAAGAGGGCTAGCATGATTTGACATGCCTGCGCCCAGGCTCCCCTCTCTGGCCTGCCGGCCATCTCCCCCTCAAGGGGGGAGATTGGATGCCAACCCGGCCTTCGCCAATCTCCAGCGCGGCAAGGCCATCGGGGCGCCTGAACTGCTGACCTCCCCCCTTGAGGGGGAGATGCCCGGCAGGGCAGAGAGGGGGGCCTGGCGCAAACATCAACGGGCTACCTTCATTTGCAGCTCGCGCGCCCCTTCCAACCCCAGCGGCAGATGCGTCGCCGCCACCACAATCCCACCGTCGCGCAGATGGCCCCGCATCAGCCC
>NZ_RZRY01000297.1:0-7427 GCF_003998035.1 Mesorhizobium sp. M2A.F.Ca.ET.039.01.1.1
GCCTTTGTCGGCGCCGGCGCTTCCAGCCCGGCGCCGACAAAGGCCATCATCGCATGCGCGTCGTTGAAGGCATAATTGCCGCCGCCGGCCTTGTGCCAGTTGTCGGCCAGAGCCGTCCAGCGGCCGCCGACATCGACGCCGCCGAGGCGCAGCCGCCACAGGATTGCCGAGGCATCAACCATATTGAGCGCCATCGTCGATGCCTCGCCATAGATCGGTCCGTCATAGAGCGCCAGCACCTCGGCGACCTCGCCGAGGTCGTAGTGGAACAGCGCCAGATGCCACCAATTGTGCACCTTGAGGAAGCTTTCCCTGGTCCAGGCGTCGGGATTGGCGCGCATCCACGCGATGCCGTCTTTTTGCCGGCTCTGCATCTCCATGACATGGGCGACGGCGTGCTGCGCCCAGCCGTCGCGGGGCTCGATCTCGACAGCCGTGCGGCCAAGCCGTTCGGCGCGCGCATAATCGCCCATCTCCTCGAGCCCGAAGGCCTGCATGCCGAGAACCGCATGATAGCCGGGCATGTCGCTTCGCCAGGCTGGCAGGGCGCGGCCGATGCGGTCGCGCAGCATGCGGGCATTGCCGGTGAAGAAATCAATCTGATGCCCGGTCAACAGAGCCACGAGATCGAGCGGATGGTCGATGGCGACATCCTCGAGGATGCGGGAGGCTTCATGCCAGCGCCCCCAGGCAAGATGGCCGAGGGCCGCGACATGCGCCCGCTCGCGCGCCGTGGCGGCGAGCGGCAAGGCCGCCTCGTGGCATGCTCTGGCCACGAGCGTTGCCTCGCGCTCGGTGGCGAGGCCGAAGAGGTAGCCCTTGAGCACATGCGCCATGACGAAGCCGGGATCCTCGGCGATCGCGCGATCGGCGGAGCCGACCGGATCGCCGATGAAGCATTGCAGCTCATGCACGGCGCGGGCGTAGGATGAAAACCCGGCTTCGGTCGCGCCCGAGTAAGCCAGGCCGAATGCATCCTTCAGCGCCATTCTGTGTCCTTCGACGATCGCGAATTTGCTGTCTGGAGCCCGATCCTAAAGCATCGGCGAGGAGCGTGCCAACCCGTGGTCGATAGTGCCTCAGGCCTGCCGGGCGTGCGCCGCCTCAATTCCCCGAGCGCATCGCCACCGTGGCGATGCCGGCGCCGACCAGCAGCGTGCCGCCGGTGCGGTTGAAGATGCGGATGGCCTTTGGATTGCGCACGATGGCGCGGGCCCTCGATGCGACCAGCGCGTAACCGAAGGCATTGGCGAAGGCCAAGGTCAGGAAGGTCGTCTCGAAGATCAGCATCTGCGTCCAGAAGTCGGCGTGCCGGTCGAGGAACTGCGGCAGGAAGGCGACGAAGAAGGTGATGCTCTTCGGGTTCAGCGCCGTCACCAGCCAGGCATGCGCCATCATCCTTGCCGCCGAAACCGCGTCGGTGCGCGGCTCGGCCTTCAGCGCGCCGCCGGCGCGGAACAGTTTTATGCCGAGATAGATGAGGTAGCCGGCGCCGATCACCTTCAAGATGGTGAACACGGTGGCCGAAGCCGCGAGCAGCGCGCCGATGCCGAGCATCGACAGCGTCATGGCGGTGAAGTCGCCCAGCGCGACGCCGACGGCCATCGGCAGCGCGGTGCGCCAGCCCTGGCCCAGCGCATAGGAGACGACCAAAAGGATCGTCGGGCCCGGAATGACGAGAAGGATGGAAGAGGCGGCGGCGAAGGCAGCCCAGTTTTCGAAGGACATTTCCCTGCTCCTTGAGCGCAAAGAACAGGATAAATCCTGGGGTCGTCGGGAATGTAAAGGGGCCGCCGGAAAAATCTTCAGCGAAAATCTTAGGCGCCTCGACCGGTAGCCCCATCAGCCGGCGAAACGATCCGTTAGGGTTAAGCCGGACCAGCGCCCTTTCACGCTTTTTCAACCATGAGTGACGAAAATGCCCTTATCCGGCCGGACCGTGCTTCCCGCCGGCAGCGTAGGGTTTGGTGTATGCGCGAGTTGCCGCAAAGTCTGACGCCGCCTTCCAACGGCGCCGCAATCGATACCGAAATTCAACTTTCCCGCCGTGCCTTGCTTTCCGGCGCCGGCGCCATGGCGCTGCTGGGCCTTGCCGGCTGCACCACCACCGACACGCTCGACCTGCCGCAAATGCAGCTCGACAACACCGTCACCGGTTCCGTGCCGCCGATGCGTCCGGCGATCAGCGTCGACAAGAACGTCACCGCCCCGGACGTCATGTACGCCTCGCTTACCGACGGCGGCTTCGAGGTGCCTGCGGTGCCGTGGCAGAAGGTCAAGCCGCAGTTCCGCCGCCAGATCGTCGTCGACAAGACCGGCGAGGCGCCCGGCACCATCGTCGTGCATCTCGAGGAGCGCATGCTCTATCTCGTCCAGCCGGGGGGCGACGCCATCCGCTACGGCGTCGGCATCGGCAAGGACGGTTTCCGCTGGTCGGGCCGCGCCAATATCCAGTATGGCCGCGAATGGCCGGTCTGGACGCCGCCGCCGGAAATGATCCAGCGCAAGCCGGAACTGGTGAAATGGCAGGGCGGCCAGCCCGGCGGCCTCACCAATCCGCTCGGCGCTCGGGCGCTCTACATCTACCAGAACGGCAAGGACACCGGCTACCGCATCCACGGCTCGCCCGAATGGTGGAGCATCGGCCAGGCGATGTCGTCGGGCTGCGTGCGCCTGATCAACCAGGACATCATCGACCTCTACAGCCGCGTTTCCAAGAAGAACCCGGTCGTCGTGGTCTGATCGGGTCCGTCGGCCCACTCTTCCGTTGCGCGATGCCGCAAGACAGGCGAAGGTGCCCTGAAAACTTCGGGAGAGAACGAGCATGGCTGGAACCTTCGTCATCGCGCAGGGCGGCGGCCCGACCGCCGTCATCAACCAGACGGTCGTCGGCGCCACGCTGGAAATCCGCAAGCGTCATCCCGGCGCCAGGGTGCTGGGCTCGATCCATGGTGTGCGCGGCATCCGCGACGGCAACTATGTCGATCTCTCCGCCATCCCCGAGGATCGGCTGCGGCTGATCGCCGGCACGCCAAGCGCCGCCCTTGGCTCGACCCGCGACAAGCCGGACGCCGCCTATTGCGAGGTCATCCTCAACGGCCTGAAGAAGGTCGGCGCCGACGCCTTCATCTATATCGGCGGCAACGACACCTCGGGCACGCAGCAGATCCTGACCGATGCCGCCGGCGGCTCGATCGCCTTCGTGCATGCGCCGAAGACCATCGACAACGACCTTGAGGAGAACGACCACACGCCGGGCTTCATCTCGGCGGCCGAGTTCGTCGCAGGCGCCTTTCTCTCCGTCGACCTCGATTTCCGCGCCTTGCCCGGCATCTATGTAGGCATCGTCATGGGCCGGCATGCGGGCTTCCTCACCGCCGCAGCGGCCGCCTGGCAGCTCGATCCCGACAGCGGCCCGCATCTGGTCTACGTGCCGGAGCGCGCCTTCTCGGCGAAGCGCTTCATCGATGAAGTGCGCGAGAAGCTGGACCGCCACAAGCGCTGCATCGTCGCCGTCTCGGAAGGCGTCAGCACCGCCGACGGCAAGGCGCTGGTCGAAAGCCTGGTGCCGCCGGAGAAGCTTGAGCGCGATCAGCACGGCAACGTCAAGCTGTCGGGCAGCGACCTGCCGGCGGCGCTCGAACGAGCCCTGGCCGAAGGCCTGCCCGGCAAGCGCGCACGCGTCGATGCTTTAGGCTACATGCCGCGCGGCTATGTCGGCGCCATCAGCGCCGTCGACGCCCAGGAGGCTTTCGACGCCGGCGCCTTCGCGATCGCCGTCGCCGGGGAAGGTGGCGGCTCGGTTGCGATCCAGTATGATGGGTCGAAGACCGTGCTGAAAAAGGTGCCGCTGAAGGCGGTGGCCGGCAAGACCCGCCATATGCCCGACGATTTCATGCAGCCGGACGCCAACCAGCTTTCAGACGCGGGCATGGCCTATCTGAAGCGTCTCGTGCCGGAAAAGTACAAGGTAGGGAAGCCGTTCGTCTGATGGGCGGTCCGATGCCCGAGCTTGAGGTCGGCGACTGGTTCGGCAAGGCGACAGTCGATGCCGGCACGACGGTGTTGACCGAGCCCTTCGTGCATGATTTCGTGCGCGCCAATATCTGGCATTTGAAAGGCCGCGATGCGGACCTTCTGGTCGACACCGGCATGGGCATCCGTCCGCTGGCGCCTGAGGTCGACACGCCGCCCGGCAAGCCGCTCATCGTCGTTGCCACGCACATCCATCTCGACCATGTCGGCTCGCTGCACGAATTTCCTCTCAGGATGGGACCGAAGGTCAGCGCGGCTAAGTTCGACGGCATGGATGATACCGTCACCTACGCCTACATGTTCTACAATCTCGACGGCGCCGTCTCGAAACTGCCGGCACCGGACTGGAAGGCGGCCGACTATCGCATTCCTTCCGCGCCGCTGACCCGCGCGCTCGACGAGGGCGATGTCGTCGATCTCGGCGACCGGAAGTTCCGTGTGCTGCATCTGCCCGGACACTCGCCCGATTCCATCGCGCTCTTCGACGAGATCGACGGCCTCTTCTTTGCAGGCGACGCGATCTATGACGGCATGCTGATCGACGACCTGCCGGATTCCGACCGCACGGCCTATTGCCGCACCATGCAGCGCCTGCTCGACCTGCCGATCCGCATCGGCCATGGCGGCCACGGCCCGAGTTTCGATCGCGCCAGAATGCACGAAATTACCTCCTCTTATCTGCGCCGGCGGCAGCGGTTCGTGAGCGCTTCCTGAATTAAATCTTTGTAAGGTCACCGCAAAACCCTAATTCAGGCCATTCGGCGACCTAGATGCTTGTCTGTCGAGACGGCCGGCTGCCATGCACGGCGAGACAGGCAGATCCGGCCATCGGCACGTTGACGGACGCTTCCGTGGGAGCGCCCGCGACGCCGGATCAACTCTCGCCCGGACAGAACGACCATGTCACCATCAAGCATTCTTCGCAGACATCGCGTCGCCGCCCTGCTGGGCGTCGCGCTGATCATTTCGCCCGTCGTCGTCTCCTTTGCCCAGAATAATTCCGGCCTGAGCACGGTGGCCGCGACGACCCAGACCCCGGTCGCCGGCATCACGGCCCCGAACGGCTCCTTCGCCCCGGTCATCGCCGTCACCAAGCCGGCGGTTGTCACAATCACCTCGATCATGAAGGCGCAGCCACAGGCGGGGGATGACGGTTCGCCCCTCGGTGGCAATGTGCCGTTCGACCAGTTCTTCCAGCAGTTCTTCGGCGACCAGGGCATGCCGATGCCGCGCACGCCGCCGCAGCAGCAGGGGCAGCGCGCCGAGGCGCTCGGCTCGGGCTTCATCGTCGGCGCCGACGGCACCATCGTCACCAACAATCACGTCATCGACGGCGCAAGCTCGATCAAGGTGACGCTCGACGACGGCACCGAGCTTCCCGCCAAGCTCGTCGGCCATGACGCCAAGAACGATCTGGCGGTGCTCAAGATCAAGGCCGACAAGCCGCTGCCGACCGTCAAATGGGGGGATTCCAGCAAGCTGATGACCGGCGACCAGGTGCTGGCGATCGGCAATCCGTTCGGCATCGGCACCACCGTCACCGCCGGCATCGTCTCGGCGCGTGGCCGCGACCTGCATAGCGGGCCGTTCGACGATTTCATCCAGATCGACGCGCCGATCAACCACGGCAATTCCGGCGGCCCGCTGGTCGACGTCAACGGCAATGTCATCGGCATCAACACCGCCATCTATTCGCCCAATGGCGGCAGCGTCGGCGTCGGTTTTGCCATCCCTTCGGATCAGGCTGAGAAGGTCGTCGCCAAGCTGATGAAGGGCGGCGACATCGAATATGGCTATCTCGGTGTGCAGATCCAGCCGGTCACGCCGGATGTCGCCAGCGCCATCGGCCTCGAACATCCGGGCGGCGCGCTGGTTTCCCAGGTTACCGACGGATCGCCGGCGGCCAAGGCCGGCATTAAAACCGGCGATGTCATCACCGGCTTCGGCGGCCAGGAGATCAAGGATCCCAAGGACCTGTCGCGCGCCGTCGCCGATGTGTCGCCTGGCGTCAAGGAAACGCTCGATGTCTGGCGCAAGGGCAAGGCGATGCAGATCTCCGCCGATGTCGGCCGCAACGCCGAGGATCAGAAGACGGCGTCGAGCGGCAATGAAGGCAGCAGCCCGTCGGCCGAACAGGGCTTGCGCGTTCCCTCGCTCGGCCTCGGCCTGACCGACCTCACGCCCGATATCCGCGACCAGCTCAACCTTGCCGGCAACCAGCGCGGCGCGGTGGTCGAGCGGGTCAATCCGGACAAGGCGGCTTCGGTCGCCGGCATCCAGCCGGGCGACGTCATCGTCGGCGTCGACCAGACGCCGGTGAAGACGGCCAGGCAGGCCAACCAGGCGATCGCCGAGGCCGGCAAGTCCGGCAGGAAGTCTGTTCTCCTGCTGATCGATCGCGGTGACGCGCAGATCTTCGTCGCCGTGCCTTTCGCCGCCGGCTGAGAAGCGCTTCGACAGGGGCCTGCCGGCATCTCCGGCGGGCTCCACTCTCAAGATTTCTGTTGCCCCCCGAGGCGTATTCGAGAACACTCCCTACGGTCGATCGAATCCGGCACGAGGGATGTCTTGATGATCACGCGCGGCTTCTTTTCCGGACGGCGTCCCCCTTCCGACACCGATGCGCGCATTCCGCCCGGCCAGTATCTGGAGCAGGGTTTTCCCGTGCTTTCGGCCGGGCCGACGCCGCGCGTGCGCACGGAGGATTGGTCTTTCACCCTCAAGCACGGGCCAAAGCCGATCAAGAAATGGAACTGGGCCGAGTTCAACGCGCTGCCGCAGAGCAAGATGACGCGCGACATCCATTGCGTGACGGCCTGGACAAAATTCAACACGCCCTGGCAGGGCGTCATGATCGACGACATCCTCGCCGACGCCGGCATCGAGCCGCCGACCGCCTACACGCTGGCGCTGTCCTTTGACGGCTATTCCACCAATGTGCCGACCAAGGACCTCGTCACCGGCAAGGCGATGGTGGCGCTGCTCTATGAAGGCAAGCCGATCACGCCGGATCATGGCGGGCCGGCACGGCTATTGGTGCCGCACCTCTATTTCTGGAAGTCGGCCAAATGGGTGAACGGGCTGCAGTTCACCGAGCGCAACGAACCGGGCTTCTGGGAGCTTCGCGGCTATCACATGTATGGCGACCCCTGGCGCGAGCAGCGCTATTCCAGCGACCGGTGAGGGGCGACGCGTGAGCAGCAATCGATGAGCGCCGAGCCGTCGCCGCAATCGCCCTGGCAGGCAGCCACGATCACCCGCATCGAAAAGCGCACGCCGCGCGTCACCAGCTTCTGGTTCCAGCCGTCGCGGCCTTTCGCTCACCTTGCCGGACAGCATGTCGACATCAGGCTGACGGCCCCGGACGGCTACCAGGCGCGCCGCTCCTATTC
>NZ_RZRY01000298.1:0-7421 GCF_003998035.1 Mesorhizobium sp. M2A.F.Ca.ET.039.01.1.1
GCATTGAGCGCCTGCATGGCGTCGATCAGCACGATCTGCCGGTCCAGGCGGGTGATGTGCTCGCGAAAGAACGGTTTGACGACATGCGTCTTGTAGGCCTCGTAGCGGCGCTCCATCATCGCCTGCAGCGATCCGGAGCGCGGCCGGCCGTCCGCCAATATCATCAACGGCGCGAAGGTGAGCGCCGGCGAGCCTTCGAGGTCGCCCGGCATCAGGAAGCGGCCGGGCGGCAGCGTCGACAGGGCGCGTTCGTCGAGCTTGCAGCCCTTGAGATAGGCGGCAAAGCTCTCGGCCAAGCGCCGCGCCGTCATCTCGTCGGCGTCGGCATCGGGATTGACGGTGGAAGCCAGCTCGCGCCAGGCCTGAGACAGGTCGGAGCGGACGGGCAGGGCGGCCAACTCGACCGCCTCGCGCGAAAAATCGGCGAAGGATTTGCCGAGCAGCGGCAGGTCGAGCAGCCATTCCCCGGGATAGTCGACGATGTCGATCGACAGTTTCCCGGCTGAAAACAGCCGGTTCCAGCCGGAAGCCGACTCGTATTCGATGGTGAGCCTCAGCTCCGAGATGGCGCGTGTGGAGTCCGGCCAGACGCGGTCGTTCACCAAGGCCGCGACATGGTCCTCGTACTGGAAACGCGGAACGGCATCGTCCGGCTGCTCCTCGAGGAAGGCGCGGGCGATGCGGCCGGATTTCTGCGCTTCGAAGAGCGGCAGGCGTCCGCCATGGATGAGGTTGTGGACGAGGGCGGAGATGAACACCGTCTTGCCGGCGCGGGAAAGACCGGTGACGCCAAGACGCAATGAGGGGGAGAAGAGCCCGGCGGCCCGGCCCGACAGCGTGTCGAGCGCAATCCTTGCCTCGTCGGTGAAAGTCGTCAGCGATGATGCCAAATCAGGCCTCTGGTTGCGCGTCCGCGCCCGATATAGGCGCTGGACCTGGCGTTTGAAATGGCCTCAGAGGTCGGCGGGCGTGAGAAAGGCTTCGAGGTAGCCGTTGCCCTGCGCCGCTTCGGCAAGATTGCCGGGAAAGCGCACCACGGCGAGACCGGAGGTCGGAAAACCGTGCTTCATCATGCCGCGCGCCGCCTCGTCGCCGTCGCCCGACACCGCCATGGCCAGATCCTCGGTCATGGGATTGTGGCCGATCACCAGAAGCTGTTCGGCGCCGGCGTTCTTGCGGATGATGTCGAGATAGCCGGCCGCATCCTCGCTGTAGAGCGTGTCGAAGAACAGCACCCGGCCGGTGTCGGTGCGCCCCGCCAGGCCTTCCAGCGTCTGTCTTGCCCGTTTGGCATTGGAGCAAAGCGTGACGTCCGGCACGTAGTTGCGGGCCCGCATAGCCTCTCCCATCGCTTCGGCGTCAGCCTTGCCCGATTCGTCGAGCGGGCGGTCGAAATCGCGCACGCCGGGCAGCGCCCAGCCGGCCTTGGCATGCCGCAACAGATAAAGTCTGCTCATGCGTTCCCCCATGGCGCTGCCTGACAGGCAAAGCGCGATTAGTCACCAGAACCACGTCATGCACAATGGCCGGCGCGAGCACCTGCAACGAATCATATGCGAATTCGTTTTATGCCGTTGAAACAACGTCGTTGCCGGAGCTGCCGATGCGAGACTAACAATTGCGTGAAACTGTCGTCGATACCGCTTGTGCAGGCTCTTGTCCCCGAATATATAGGCGCCAAATTTGGGGTTGTTGGGTGAGTCGAATGAACGACATCGTTACCGCCGATTACGTACCCTCCGAAGACGAGCCGTTCATGAACGAACGGCAAAAATCGTACTTCCGCCAAAAGCTTATCACCTGGAAGAACGACATTCTGCGCGAGGCGCGCGAAACCCTAGAAATCCTGCAGCAGGAAAACGCCAACCACCCAGATCTTGCCGATCGCGCCTCCTCCGAAACCGACCGCGCCATCGAATTGCGCGCCCGCGACCGCCAACGCAAGCTCATCTCGAAGATCGACTCCGCGCTCCAGCGCATCGATGAAGGCACCTACGGCTATTGCGAGGAAACCGGGGAGCCGATCGCGCTGAAGCGGCTCGACGCGCGTCCGATCGCGACGCTGTCGATCGAAGCGCAGGAACGCCACGAGCGTCGCGAAAAGGTGTATCGCGACGACTGACGCGAGCTGAAAGCAGAAACGTCAAAAATGGCCGGCTTTCCGGCCATTTTTGTTTTCAGCTCCTAGCTGCGGAGAGTTCGCGCGTTCCGGCAAGCTGCCGCTAAAGCGGGTCGCGATCTTCAGATTCGCTCCATGCGCTTTAGGTTTTGATTTACGCATGTCTTATCCCGAAACCGGTTCCCACTTTCGGGAGACATGCTTTAGGTCAGCGCTTGTGATTGCCCAGTTCGCCAAGCAGCTTGGCCATCTCATCATCGAGCGAGGGCTTGGGTGCGGGTTTGCTTGGCGCTGCCGGCTGGGAGTGCGTCTCGTCGAGAGAGGTCTCGAGCTCGTGCATCAATGTGTCGTCGACGGAATCGTTTGAGGGCGGCGGCGTGTATCTGTCGCTGCCGTTGATCGTTCCGTAGCTCGGCAGGGGCGTGACCTTGGCGGTCGGCTGGCTCGGTGCCGCCGGCGCGCGCGGGCGTGCGGCGGCAACTGGCTGGGCGGCAGGCGGCGGTTGCCTGACGGGGCCGGGGGCGGGCGGAGGGGCCGGTTGCGGCGCGCGCGGGCGCGCGGCGGCGGTTGCCTGTGGCTGGCCGCTGTCGCCGGTAAGCGCCGGCCGGCGCGGCGCTGCCAGCCTGATATCGCGCTCGACCACGACATCGGTCGGCCCGCCGATCAGGATCAGATGCTCGATGTCGTCACGGCGCACCAGCACCAGCCTGCGATGGCTGTCGACGGCGGTGGCGTCCATGACCGCGAGGCGCGTCTTGCGGTTCCTGCCGCCGGCCACGAAAGTGCCGAAGGTAAGATTGCGCACAACCTTGATGACGAGCAGGATGACGACGAGCAAAATGAGTGCTGCAAACGTCCACAGGATTGCGGCGACATAACCCGGACCCGCCACGCTATCCAGCCACTGCAGCATCGGTGCACCCAATCGCCTCTTGAGGTCAGGCGACACTAGACCGCGGTGGCGGCCCGCCGCAAGTTCACATCACCCATCGTGAACAGTTTGAAACATGAATCATTGATTTTATCGGACATTTGCCGCCGGGGCCTTTTCCGCTACAGGAGAATGTGATTCAACCGGCCGTCCGCGCCCGTCGGACACCGGAATCACGAGCAGGGGGAACATGGCCAAGGAAACGCGCGGCGATTTCTATCCGGTACCGATCGTCGACCAGAACACGCGTCCGGGCGCCGTCACCAGGCTCATCGTCTTCATCGTCGTCTTGACCGGCGCCGCGATCGTCTTCGGACTTTTCCGCGAGCGGCTCGGCGATCCTTTCCTGCTCGGCATGCTCGGCGTGCTCGCCATGATCGGCGTCGGCTTCCTGTTCGCGACCGCGATCGGCTTCGTGCAGATCGCGCCGCGGTCGACCGGCGACGAACTGTCGAAAGCCTTTGTCGACTCGATGTCGCAGGGCCTGCTGGTGACCGACACCAAGGGCCGCGTCGTCTATGCCAATCGCGCCTATGCCGACATGACGGGCGCCGCCTCGGCGGCCGATCTCAAGACCGTCGAAGGTCTCTTGTCTGATGTTCCCGAGGCCTCGATGACGATCTACAGGCTGGCGTCGGGCCTGCGCGACGGCCAGGCGGGCGACGGCGAGTTCCGGCTGGCGCAGTCGATCAAGCCCGGCGCCGAGCCCGGCGCGCGCTGGTACCGGGCCCGCGCCCGCGCCTTCAGCATGCCCGGGGAAAGGCTGCCGATGCTGGCCTGGCAGCTTGCCGACATCTCGCAGGAACGGGCGGAGCAGGAGCGTTTCTTCCTCGACCTGCAAAAGGCCATCGACCATCTCGACCATGCGCCGGCCGGGTTCTTCTCGGCCGACCAGGAAGGCCGCGTCACCTATATCAACGCCACTCTCGCCGAGTGGCTGGGTATCGACCTTGCCTCCTTCACGCCGGGCGCCATCACGCTGCCGGAAATCATCGCCGGCGACGGCATGGCGCTGGTCCGCTCGGTCAAGGCCGATCCCGGCACGACCCGCAATGCCGTCATCGACCTCGACCTCACCACCATGAGCGGCCAGGCGCTGCCGGTGCGCTTCATGCACCGGGTTTCGGCAAGCCGCGAGGGCGTGAACGGTCCGACCCGCACCATCGTGCTCAACCGTACCCAGGGCGAGGACGCTTCGGCGGAACTGCGGGCTTCCGAGGTCCGCTTCACCCGTTTCTTCAACTCGACTCCCATGGCTATCGCGGGCGTCGATGCGAGCGGGCGCATCCTGCGCACCAACGCGCCATTCCTGCAGCTGTTTTCATCCGTGGTCGACCGGGACGCCGTCGACCGGCGGGTGCGGTTCGAGACCATCGTCCACGAACGGGACCGTCCGGCCTTCGCCGCCGCCTTCGAGAAGGCCAGGCAGCGGCAGGCCAATATCGAGCCGATCGACTCCGTGCTGCCCGGCAATGAGGAGCGCCATATCCGCTTCTACGTCAACGCCGTCGCCGACAGCGCGGGCGGCGAGGGCGCCGAGGAATCGGCCATCGTCTATGCGGTCGAGACCACCGAGCAGAAGGCGCTCGAGGGCCAGATGGCGCAGAGTCAGAAGATGCAGGCGGTCGGTCAGCTTGCCGGCGGTATCGCGCACGACTTCAACAACGTGCTCACCGCCATCATCATGGCGTCCGACCTTCTGTTGACCAACCACCGTCCGTCGGATCCGTCCTTCCCCGACATCATGAACATCAAGCAGAACGCCAATCGGGCGGCTTCGCTCGTGCGGCAATTGCTGGCCTTCTCGCGCAAGCAGACGCTGCGGCCGGAAGTGCTCAACCTGACCGATGTCCTGGCCGATCTCCGGATGCTGCTCGCCCGCCTTGTCGGCAACGACATCAAGCTGAAGATCGACCACGGGCGCGACCTGTGGCCGGTCAAGGTCGACATCGGCCAATTCGAGCAGGTGGTGGTCAACCTCGCCGTCAACGCGCGCGACGCCATGCCGAGCGGCGGTGATCTTACCGTGCGCACCCGCAACGTCACGACGGAAGAATGCAAATCCTTCGCCTATCGCGAATTGACGCCGGCCGACTATGTGCTCGTCGATGTCGAGGACACCGGCAGCGGCATTGCGCCCGACGTTCTCAAGAAAATCTTCGAGCCGTTCTTCACGACCAAGGAAGTGGGCAAGGGCACCGGCCTCGGCCTGTCGATGGTCTACGGCATCATCAAGCAGACCGGCGGCTTCATCTTCTGCGATTCCGAGATCGGCAAGGGCACGGTGTTCCGCATCTTCCTGCCGCGCCACATCGCCGAGGTGAAGAAGCAGGCCGAGCCCGGCGCGGCGCCGGCAGCCGTGGCGGCGGCTCCGGCCAAGCCGGCCGACACGGCCAAGGATCTGTCCGGTTCGGCCACAGTGCTTCTGGTCGAGGACGAGGACGCCGTGCGCATGGGCGGTGTGCGGGCGCTGATGTCGCGCGGCTACACCGTGCATGAGGCGTCGTCCGGCGTCGAGGCGCTGGAAGTGTTCGAGGCGCTTGGCGGCAAGGTCGATATCGTGGTGTCCGACGTGGTGATGCCGGAGATGGACGGGCCGACATTGCTCGGCGAGCTGCGCAAGCGTCAGCCGGACATCAAGTTCGTGTTCGTTTCGGGTTATGCCGAGGACGCCTTTGCCAAGAACCTGCCGGCCGACGCCCATTTCGGCTTCCTGCCGAAGCCGTTCTCGCTCAAGCAATTGGCGACGATCGTCAAGGACGTGCTGGAATCCTAGAGCGCTGACGCAATTGCGGACGGACGACGCAAGGCGAAGGCGCTGGTGCCTGACCGCCTTACAGCTCGCTGGAATTGCTTCCAAATGAGCTATCGCTTGCACATTGCGACGGCCCTGCCATGATGGTCGCCGGATGGATCTATCAGAGGGTAGTAGCGCGTGACGCCGCATATCGAGGCGGACAGGGGCGATTATACCGAAACGGTGCTGTTGCCGGGCGACCCCGAGCGCGCCCAATGGATGGCGGAGACCTTTCTCGAGGCGCCTCGCTGCGTCAACCGCCGAAGGGGCGCGCTGGGCTTCACCGGCCGGTTCCGCGGCAAGCCGGTCAGCATCCAGGCGACCGGCATCGGCGTTTCATCCTTCCTGATCTACGCGCATGAATTGCTCGACTATCATGGCGTGAAGACGCTGATACGCACCGGCACCAGTGGCGGCTTAGCAGACGATGTGCCCTTGCGCGGGCTCGTCATCTCCAGCGAAGTGCGGGCGGAGAGCGCGATTAGCGGACAGGTGTTCGGGCTGTACCAGCCGGCGGGACCGGATCCGGCGCTGCATGCGCTGGCGCTGCGACGCGCGGCCGATCTCGGCATCGCCTGCAGCGCCGGGCTGACGATCTGCAGCGACGTGTTCCACCATCCCGACGGCCGCGCGCGGTTCGACGAGCCGAGGGCGCTTGGGGCGCTGGCAGTCGATATGGAGACCAGCGCGCTCTATCGGATTGCCGCGCAGTTCGGCGCCCGGGCACTGTCGCTGCTCACCGTGGTCGATCATATCGCCACCGGCGAGCTGACGGACTATGCGGAGCGTCAGGCCCTCTTCACCGACATGACCCGGCTGGCGCTCGAAGTCGCGGCAGAGAGTTAGGCGGCTTCCCGCTTCAACGCAGCCTGTTCCTCGGCATTGGGCCGGTGGCCGCGCAGATAGAGCGCGCAGGTCGTGCGCAGCATGGAGGCGAAGTTCGGGATCTGGCCGTTGATCTCGATCGCCTCGTCATAAAGCTTCGAGATGAATTTCGGTGTCGTCAGTCCCTGGCTGTCGGCGATCTCGTCAAGCAGATCCCAGAATGTCGCCTCGAGCTGGATGCTGGTCGAATGACCGTCGATGCGAATCGACCGGTTGATCTGCCGGTAGCCTTCCGGGTTTTGCCCGGCGAAGACTCTGCACATCAGTACCTCCCGTTTTTGTTTGTCTTGGGCGCCGATTGAGCGAGCCGGCGCCTTTTTTGAACACTGCCTGCGTTTGTCATCTTCGATCCAATGGCCGGCAACGGCAATCAGACTTTCGTCCTTAGGCGCGCCCATCCTCGCCCGCGCCGGGAGACTACCCATTTCCAAGCCGCATGCGTGGTAATCGGCTGCCACCACCTTTTTTCGCCAGCACGCATAATCGGCTTCGAAATCAAGAAAGCTGCGGAGTCCGATTTGGCGAAGGCGATCCATTCCATGATCAGGGTTCTCGACGAGGCACGGTCCGTCGATTTCTACAACAAGGCCTTCGGCCTCGAGGTGGCGCAGCGGCTCGATTTCGAGACTTTCACACTGATTTATCTCAGCAATGCGGACTCGCCTTTCGAGGTGGAGCTGACCGTGAAC
>NZ_RZRY01000299.1:0-7369 GCF_003998035.1 Mesorhizobium sp. M2A.F.Ca.ET.039.01.1.1
GAGGAATAAGCGGCATGGCTTCCAATATTTCGTTGACGGGCCTTGCCCGGGATCTCGAGGAACGCGGCAAGTCCGGCAAGCCCATCCGCATCGGCCTAATCGGCTCAGGCGAAATGGGAACCGACATCGTTACCCGCGTCGCCCATATGTCCGGCATCGAGATCGGCGCCATTTCCGAACTCAACCTGCCGGCGGCCAGCAAGGCCGTCGATATCGCCTTCCAGGAAACCGGCCATGCGCGGGAAGTGTCGAACGCGTCGGCCATGACCGCTGCCATGGAAGCGGGCAAGATCGCCGTCACCAACGATTCCAGCCTTGTCATCGGCAATGACCTCATCGACGTCGTGATCGACGCGACCGGCGTTCCGGCCGTCGGCGCCGAGATCGGCCTGCGCGCCATGGAGCATGGCAAGCACCTGGTGATGATGAATGTCGAGGCGGACGTCACCATCGGCGCCTATCTCAAGGCCGAGGCCGACCGGCTTGGCGTCACCTATTCCCTGGGCGCCGGCGACGAGCCGTCTTCCTGCATGGAGCTGATCGAGTTCGTCTCCGCTATGGGCCACCCGATCGTTGCCGCGGGCAAGGGCAAGAACAACCCGCTCAACATCGACGCCACGCCTCCGGACTATGAGGAGGAGGCGAAGCGCCGGCACATGAATGTGCGCATGCTGGTCGAATTCGTCGATGGTTCGAAGACAATGGTCGAGATGGCGGCGATCGCCAACGCGACTGGGCTGGTTCCCGACAAGCCCGGGATGCACGGCCCGGCGGCCACGCTCGGCGAATTGTCGAAGGTGCTGGTGCCTGAGAAGGACGGCGGCGTGCTGTCGAAGGTCGGCGTCGTCGACTATTCGATCGGCAAGGGCGTCGCGCCGGGCGTCTTCGTCGTGGCCGACATGTCGCATCCGCGCATCTCGGAGCGCATGGAAGACCTGAAGATGGGCAAGGGCCCGTATTTCACCTTCCATCGCCCCTATCACCTGACCTCGCTGGAAGTGCCGCTGACCTGCGCCCGCGTCGTGCTCTACGGCAAGGCCGACATGGTGCCGCTGGCAAAGCCCGTGGCCGAGGTCTGCGCGGTCGCCAAGAAGGACCTGAAGCCCGGCGACAAGCTCGATGCCATCGGCGAATATTGCTACCGCGCCTGGATCATGACGGCGCCGGAAGCCCATGCGGCGCGCGCGATCCCCTGCGGCCTGCTGCAGGGCGGCTCCGTGACGGCGCCCATCAAGAAGGGCGAGCTCATCACCTATGCCAATGCCGCGCCCGCGCCGGGCTCGAAGATCGCCGATCTGCGCGCCCGCCAGGACAAGCTCGTCTACGGAACCGTGGAGGCGTGATCATGGCCGGAGCCAGCAAAGCCGTCGTGGATAGCCGGGCCAACCTGCCTTTCGTCTATCGCCAGTACCGTCCAGAGCAACTGAGACAGGTGCTTCACAAGATGTACCTCATCCGCCGCTTCGAAGAGGGCGCGGAAGAGTGCTACATGCGCGGCCTCATCCACGGCACCATGCACCTGTCGATCGGGCAGGAAGCGAGCGCCATGGGCATCTGCATGCCGCTCGCCGAGGATGACCAGATCACCTCGACGCATCGCGGCCACGGCCATTGCATCGCCAAGGGCGCGGAGGTCAGCCGCATGTTCGCCGAGTTCTTCGGCAAGACCACCGGCTATTGCAAGGGCAGGGGCGGCTCCATGCACATCGCCGATGTCGCCAAGGGCAATCTCGGCGCCAATGGGATCGTTGCCGGCGGCATTCCGATTGCCGTGGGCGCAGCGCTTTCATCCAAGAGGATGAAGACCGGCAAGGTGGTCGTCTCCTTCTTCGGCGACGGCGCCAACAATGAGGGCGCCTTCCACGAGGCCTTGAACATGGCGGCGATCTGGAAGCTGCCGGTGATCTTCGTGTGCGAGAACAATGGCTACGGCATGTCGACCTCGACGGCGCGCTCGACCGCGGTGAAGAACATCGCCGAACGAGCGGCCGCCTATTCGATGCCGGGCGTCATCGTCAACGGCAACATCTTCTCCGAGGTGGCCGAGGCGTCCTTCAACGCGGTCGAGCGGGCGCGCGCCGGCGAGGGGCCGACGCTGATCGAGTCCAAGACCTACCGTCATCGCGGCCATTCCAAGAGCGATCGCAACCGCTATCGCACGAAGGAAGAGATCGAGGACTGGATGGCGAACCGCGATCCGATCACGCTGTTCGAGACGGAGCTGCGCGATTTCGGTTTCATCGACGACCAGGGCATTGAGGCGATCCGCGACGCGGTCGCCAAGGAGATCGCCGACGGCATCGAGTTCGCCAAGGCGAGCCCGGCGCCCGAGATCGCCACCCTCGAAAACTATGTTTACACGGAGCAAGCGTGATGGACGCCGCGGTGCGTGAACTGAGCTACGCCCAGGCGATCCAGGAAGCCATGGCGATCGCCATGGACATGGACGAGCGCGTCTTCCTGATGGGCGAGGATATCGGCGTTTATGGCGGCGCCTTCCAGGTGACCGGCGACCTCGTCGAACGGTACGGCACCGACCGGGTGATCGACACGCCGATTTCCGAACTGGGCGGTGCAGGCGTCGCGGTTGGCGCGGCCGTCACCGGCATGCGGCCGATCTTCGAATTCCAGTTCTCGGATTTCGCCACGCTCGGCATGGAGCAGATCGTCAACCAGGCGGCCAAGATGCGCTTCATGCTGGGCGGCGAGGTCTCGGTGCCGGTTGTGATGCGTTTCCCTGCCGGCTCCGGCACGGGTGCAGCCGCCCAACACAGCCAGAGCCTGGAAGCCTGGCTCGGCCATGTGCCTGGCCTGAAGGTGATCCAGCCGGCGACGCCGCACGATGCCAAGGGCATGCTGCTGGCCGCCGTTGCCGATCCGGATCCGGTGATGATCTTCGAGCACAAGCTGCTCTACAAGATGAAGGGCCATGTGCCGGAAGGCCACTATACCGTTCCGATCGGCAAGGCCGAGATCCGCCGCGAAGGTCGCGACCTCACCATCGTCGCCACGTCGATCATGGTGCAGAAGGCGCTTGACGCTGCTGCCGCGCTGGAAGGCGAAGGCATCGACATCGAGGTGGTCGACTTGCGCACCATCCGCCCGATCGACAGGCAGACCATCATCGACAGCGTGAAGAAAACCTCGCGCCTGCTTTGCGTCTACGAAGCGGTGAAGACGCTCGGCATCGGCGCGGAAGTAAGCGCGCTAGTCGCCGAAAGCGAGGCCTTCGATTATCTCGATGCGCCGATCGTGCGCCTGGGCGGCGCCGAGACGCCGATCCCTTACAATCCGGACCTGGAAAAGGCCACCGTGCCGCAGGTTCCCGACATCATCGCCGCAGCGCGCGACCTCGTGAAAGGGGTCCGCTGAGCGATGCCGACAGAAGTCATTCTTCCCAAGGTCGACATGGACATGGCGACCGGCCAGATCTCGCGCTGGTTCGCCGAGGAGGGCGCTCGCGTCAAGAAGGGTGACGTGCTCTTCGAGATCGAGACCGACAAGGCGGCGATGGAGATCGACGCGCCGGCCAGCGGCACGCTTCGCAACGTCACTGGCAAGGAGCGCGTCGACATTCCCGTCGGTGAGCCCGTCGCCTGGATCTATGCCGACGATGAAGTGTATTCGGCTGAGACGCCGCAGAACAAGGCGCCAATCTCCCCCCTCGTGGGCGAGATGTCGGCGCAGCCGACAGGTGCGGGCGTTGTCCCGCCAACCTCTCATTCCGTCCGGCCCCCCTCAGACCTGCCGGCCGTCTCCCCCACAAGGGGGGAGATCAGCCAATCGCAGGGGCCCGCCCGAGCCACGCCTTTGGCTCGACGCTTGGCCCGTGAGGCAAATCTGGACCTCTCGGCCATGGCAGGCAGCGGCCCGCGCGGCCGTGTCGTGCGCGCCGACGTCGAGGCCGCGGTCGCAGCGAAAGGCACGGCCACCCTCGCTAAGCCGGCCGCCGAGATTCCGGCCGAAGTCCCGTTCGCCCCGGCGCCGGCACCCAAGCCGATGTCGGACGACCAGGTGCTGAAGCTGTTCGCCGAAGGCTCCTACGAGCTCGTTCAGCATGACAACATGCGCAAGACCATCGCGCGCCGCCTGGTCGAGGCGAAGTCCACCATCCCGCATTTCTATCTGACGCTGGACTGCGAGCTCGACGCGCTTCTGGCGTTGCGCACGCAGTTGAATGCCTCAGCACCCATGAGGGAGACCGACAAGGGCGAGGTTCCGGCCTACAAGCTCTCGGTCAATGACATGGTGATCAAGGCGATGGCGATGGCGCTGATGGCGGTGCCGGATGCGAACGCCTCCTGGACCGAGAACGCCATGGTCAAGCACAAGCACGCCGATGTCGGCGTCGCCGTGTCGATCCCCGGCGGCCTGATCACGCCGATCATCCGGCATGCCGATGAAAAGACGCTGTCGGTGATCTCCAACGAGATGAAGGATTTGGCCAGCCGTGCCAGGAGCCGCAAGCTGAAGCCGGAAGAGTATCAGGGCGGCACGACGGCGGTGTCCAATCTCGGCATGTTCGGCATCAAGGACTTTGCCGCCGTCATCAACCCGCCGCATGCGACGATCCTGGCGGTCGGCGCGGGCGAGGAGCGTGCGGTGGTGAAGAAGGGTGAGATCAAGATTGCCACGGTGATGTCAGTGACGCTTTCGACCGACCACCGCGCGGTCGACGGCGCGCTCGGCGCCGAACTGCTCGGCGCCTTCAAGCGCATGATCGAAAACCCGATGGGCATGCTGGTGTAAGCCAATTCCTGCAGGCCTTTGATCCGGCTTGATCTTACGCTACGGGGCCCTCCGATCACCGACTTGCCAGGCCGGCAGCTCGCGCAAATCCCGGCCCGGTGCTTGAAGCCGCCGCCATTTCGTTCCACATCGGGCGCAATGAACGGCAAGATGCGGGAATGGTTTCGGAATTGGCGATGGGCCTTGGCCGCATCGCTGTTCCTGCATGTCCTGATTGCAGCGTTCCTGTTCTTTGGCCTGCCGAGGCCCGAGCAACAGCCGGACCAGCAGGAACAGCCGGTCAACGTCGCGATCGTGCCGCCGCCGGAACAGCCAAAGCCGAAGCCTGCTCCGAAGCCGCCGGAGCCGAAACCTGAACAGAAGGTCGAAAAGCCGCCTGAGCAGCCGGCTCCGAAGCCACCGGCTCCGCAGCCGCCGAAGCCGCAGGACATCCCGGTTCTGAAGCGCGTTTTCCAGTACGGCGAGAAGGATACCGGCCCGGAGAAATCTCTGAACGGGGGCAGCGCTCCGGCCAATGCGCCATCGCCGACCCAGAATGAGCCCGCGAAGCCGCCGGTCGCGCCGAAGCCCGCGCCCGGCCAGCCCGCTTCGCCTGCAACGCCCGAGCAGCAGGCTGACGCCAATAAGCCTCAAGAGAAACCGGCAACCGCCGCGACGGAGGAAAAACCCGCTCAAAGCGAGGAGAAGCAGGCGACGGAGGATGCTGACAAACAGCAGCAGGACAAGCAGGAAACAGCTCCGGAAACCGCCGAAAAGCCTGCGGCCGTGCCGTTAAAGCCATTGACGGCCGAGTCAGGCGACAAGCCCGCGCCTCCATCCATGGCCGAAAAGGCAAAACCTTCCAAGGCGATGAAGTTCAAATCCGCAAGAGCCTTGAGAGCGCCAAGCGGGAACCCGGCAAGGTCGAACTCCGCCGACAGCGCGGCTGCGGGAGCGCCGATCTATTCCGGCCTGCCGGGCGTCAGGAAACTTTACTCGCCGGGTGCGACCGGCAATATGCAGGCTACGAGCTCGATGGAGAACGTGCCGCGCGATCAGCGCATAGCCAATCTTTGCGCCAACGTCCTGAACCAGGAACTGCAAAGTGCCGACTACGCGCCGAAATGGCTGCCGACCATCCCCCTGAAGCAGGGCAATGTTCTCAACCCTCCGCAGGCCGCCTTCAGCACGACAACCCAATGGTACGATCTGAGCTTCCGCTGCGAGGTCGACGCCGATGCGACGAGGGTCCTATCCTTCAACTTCCGTGTAGGGGGATTGGTCCCGCCGGGGGACTGGACCCGGCGTCGCTTCCCCAGTCTCCGCTAGATTAGGCCGGGACACCAAGCTCCGCCAATTGCCGGGCAACCTCGTGCCAGTCGGCGCAGACAAAATCGGCGCCGGCGGCTTTCAGCCGCGCGCCGTGCTCGGGATAGGTGTGACCGCCGCCGGTATAGCCGATCGCGATCATGCCGGCAGCCACCGCGCCCTGAACGCCGAAGGGCGAATCCTCTACCACGATACAGTCGGTCGGCTTCGCACCCATCTTCTCGGCGGCGTAGAGGAAGATGTCCGGCGCCGGCTTACCGTTCTTCACCATCGAGGAGGAAAAGATCGCCTCGCCGAAGAAGCGCGACAATCCCGTGACCGACAGGCTGTGGTTGATACGCTCGACCGAGGACGACGAGGCGACGCAACGGTTTCCGGCAAGCGCGCTGAGGAATGGCGCGATCCCCGGCGTCGGCTTCAACTCCTCGGAGAAGAGCAGCTTGGTCTCGGCCCAGATGTCGCCATCGGCCGCCGGGGGGAACTGGTGGCCGGTCAGTTCCTTGATCTTCACGATGATGTCGGCCTGCTTCATGCCGATGCATTGCGCGATGATGCCGCCATGCACGCCCGGCATGCCGTGCTTCTCGTAGACGCGCTCGTAAGCCTTGGCGGCGAGCGGCTCGCTGTCGACGAGAACGCCGTCGCAGTCGAAAATCATAAGTCTGGTTTGCGCCACGCGCTTCTCCCGGCCTCTGTGCCAATGCGCACATCGCTATCGATAAAAAGTCAGATGTTCAATAGCGGGTGATTACGTCTCCAGCGGCTCAAAGCTGGCGCAACGCCTCGCTGACCGGCGAGGATCCGAGCGCGCGCTGCATGGCCTGGCGCGACTGGGCGCGGTCGGGTGTGATCCAGTTGGGCTCGGCGCCGAGGAACCGATCGAGGAAGGCCACGGCATAAGCGGGCATTTCCGATGCGTTCTCGCGGTAGGACCACCAGGTGCGCAGATCGTCGGCGCATTTATCGATGCTGGGCGCGTTGCCGAATTCCTGCTCGTGCACGGCCAGGATCGCCGACACGCAGTAGTTGGTATAAAGGAAACCTTCCGGCCAGAAGCGCACGATTTCCGCCGTGCCGGCATTTGCCTCGGTCTCGACCATTTCCTTCAGACCTGAGGCCTCCCGCGCCGGCGCCTGCCGGATCAGCTCACGCAGCACCAGCCCGGCGGCGAAGACGATGAAGTCCGCGCGGTCGACCGCCGCAAATCGCTTCTGCGCTTCCATGACTTCGATCCAGTCGAGGAAGGCGCGCGTCAGCTTGGCCTCGTCGATCTCGAAGCGCACGCCGAACGTTTCCGACACCACCCTCGCGC
>NZ_RZRY01000029.1:0-24176 GCF_003998035.1 Mesorhizobium sp. M2A.F.Ca.ET.039.01.1.1
CTTTAGGGCGGACGGGGTTTGGGTGGAACTCCTGGGAATGAGCCCCGCGCCGGGGCTGCGGCGCGAGGCTCTTATCTCGGCCGGTCAGTCGGCCGGGTTCCAGATGATGGCGTAGGTGTCGTGATCGTCCTGGCCGGCGGCTCGGCCGAGATTGGCGTAGAGCTTGCGCGGTCCGAACTCCGGCGCTGCAATCGACAGGCTCACATAATCCTTGCCGGAAGTCTCGCCGGTGCGGATCCAGCCAGCGCCGACTTCGACCCCTTGCGTAAGCACCCGGAAGTCGGGATGGTTATCGGCGCTCTTGGCCTGGTTGGGGACGATATCGATGTCGGCGCGGACGCTGAGCGTCTTGAACTGGCCCTTGTAGGCGCCGTTTTCCTGCTTGTTGACGTAACCGATCGCGGTCATTTCGAAGTCTCCTTTTGTGGTTTCGCCGGGGACCATCCCCTGCGATGGCGCACCGTAATGGGCGCGTCAGGACCGCCTGAATCCGACAGGGCCGCAGCGACAGTGAAGGACCCGAGCGGGCAGCTTTTTTGTGAGCGAAGCGGCGCGAGGAAGCCGCCGCAGGCGGCGGGGAAAAAAGCTGATGGCGCGAGGGTTTCGGGCGGCCGGACCCGCCCATAGGTCGACAAGCCAGCCGCAGGGATGGTCCTTGGAGAGAGCATGGAGACCGCTCGCCAAGTGCGGTCTGTCAGCCAAGCAGGACGCCGGGATGAAACGGCCTGCAAAGATGCTGCGCCCTTATGCCGGATCGAGATCGTGCCAGCGGGTCGGGCGCCAGAGCAGACATCCGGCATGGTGCGATCTATGAAAGCAGGGCTCGCCAGCGGGAATTTGATACGCGAGGGGGCCAAAGTAAGGCTGGATGAGAAGCCGGTGCTACCTGCAGGTCCAGTGTCATGTGGCGGCGCTCGGGAAACCGCTACGCAATGTAACGCGCTCTTATGAGGCGAACAGACCGGCCCCAAAACCGATCGACCGGTGGTCGGCGCGAAACGCGTCATGCCTGTCCGAAAGCTGACAGTGGCAGAAGACGCATGTCGGGTTCCGCACAATTGACCATGCTGGATTTGTGAGGTTTTCAGGGAGAGCCATGCGTTCACTTCCCAGTGAGCTTTGGCACGGCATTTGCTCTTGATGTGGCAACACGGATCGAAGGTTGACTGCATGCACAAGCGCGAGATGAGCAATGCTCTCCTTTCCTGGAGGCTTGGCAGCAGATTCGATTTGACGTTGCGAGGAGCTTCAGCCGCTCGCGGCGGAAGTGATCTCAAATCTGAAGGCACCGTTGGGGCCGCAGCCATCAAACACATCTTTCTCTTTTTCGCAGCTCGTCTTCAACGCGATGCGGACTTCTTCGCGTCGACGGCGGCCGAAGGTGGAGAAGGGGCTCGACTTGCAAAAAGGAGTTGTCAATGACGTCTTACGTTCGCACCAACAGCCCGGCGCAGGTGCGCTCACTGTCCACCTTTGGCAAGCATCTGCAAAGGAGCGTGCTGACGGCGACGCTGCTTGCCGCGGCTTCGACGGGAAGTGAAGCGCAGCCCTATGTTCGTGCTGACGGCAGCACGACTGACGACTTGGAAGCGGCGCGAGCAAGTTGGCGTCATGACGCCGAATTCAATGGAAATGTGGGGCTCGCAGCCATCAACGCGGATGCCGCGTATGCGTTGGGTTCCACCGGGGAGGGGGCCAGAGCTCCTCGCCTGCCCTCGTCCGTCTTGACGAGTGCCCGCTTACAGCCTACCTCACTATCGCGTTAGCACTCGTCCATCGCGAGTGCTAACAAAAACCCCTCAACAGCGCACCAGGGAAAAATCCGAAAATGGCAAAGTCGAAGTTCCGCCCGCTGCATGACCGCGTGGTCGTTCGCCGGGTCGAATCCGAATCCAAGACCGCTGGCGGGATCATCATCCCCGACACGGCAAAGGAAAAGCCGCAGGAAGGCGAGATCATCGCTGTCGGCTTCGGCGCTCGTGACGAAGCTGGCAAGCTGGTCCCGCTGGACGTCAAGGCCGGCGACCGCATCCTGTTCAGCAAGTGGTCGGGCACGGAAGTCAAGCTCAATGGCGAAGACCTTCTGATCATGAAGGAATCCGACATCATGGGCATCATCGGCTCATATCAGGCCCTTTCGTCAACTGAATTCCCGGGCTCGATTGAAGCCCCTGCCAGGAGCTAAAAATGGCTGCCAAAGACGTAAAATTCTCCCGCGATGCCCGCGAGCGCATGCTGCGCGGTGTCAACATCCTCGCTGACGCGGTGAAGGTCACGCTCGGCCCCAAGGGCCGCAACGTGGTCATCGACAAGTCGTTCGGCGCCCCGCGCATCACCAAGGACGGCGTCACCGTCGCCAAGGAAATCGAGCTTGAGGACAAGTTCGAAAACATGGGCGCGCAGATGGTCCGCGAAGTTGCTTCGAAGACCAACGACATCGCTGGCGACGGCACCACGACCGCGACCGTTCTGGCGCAGTCGATCGTCCAGGAAGGCCACAAGGCCGTTGCCGCCGGCATGAACCCGATGGACCTGAAGCGCGGCATCGACCTCGCGGTAACCGACGTCGTTGCGACCCTGATCAAGAACGCCAAGAAGATCAAGACCTCCGAAGAGGTTGCCCAGGTCGGCACCATCGCCGGCAACGGCGATGCTTCGGTCGGCAAGATGATCGCCGAAGCGATGCAGAAGGTCGGCAACGAAGGCGTCATCACGGTTGAGGAAGCCAAGACCGCCGAGACCGAACTCGAAGTCGTCGAAGGCATGCAGTTCGACCGCGGCTACCTCTCGCCCTACTTCGTCACCAACGCCGACAAGATGGTTGCCGAGCTCGAGGACGTCTACATCCTCCTGCACGAGAAGAAGCTGTCCAACCTCCAGGCCATGCTGCCGGTTCTCGAAGCCGTCGTGCAGACCTCGAAGCCGCTGCTCATCATCTCGGAAGACGTCGAAGGCGAGGCTCTGGCCACGCTGGTCGTCAACAAGCTGCGTGGCGGCCTGAAGATCGCCGCCGTCAAGGCGCCGGGCTTCGGTGATCGCCGCAAGGCCATGCTGGAAGACATCGCCATCCTCACCGGTGGCCAGGTCATCTCGGAAGACCTCGGCATCAAGCTCGAGAACGTCGGCCTCAACATGCTCGGCCGCGCCAAGAAGGTGTCGATCTCCAAGGAGAACACCACCATCGTCGACGGCGCCGGCAAGAAGGCCGAGATCCAGGGCCGCGTTGCCCAGATCAAGCAGCAGATCGAAGAGACCACTTCGGACTACGACAAGGAGAAGCTGCAGGAACGTCTGGCGAAGCTCGCCGGCGGCGTTGCGGTGATCCGCGTCGGCGGTGCGACGGAAGTCGAAGTCAAGGAAAAGAAGGACCGCGTCGATGACGCCCTCAACGCGACCCGCGCGGCCGTCGAAGAAGGCATCGTTGCTGGTGGTGGCGTCGCGCTGCTGCGCGCTTCGGCCAACATCAAGGCCACCGGCGTCAATGCCGACCAGGCCGCCGGCATCAACATCGTGCGTCGTGCGCTTCAGGCTCCGGCCCGCCAGATCGCGGCCAACGCCGGTGCGGAAGCATCGATCGTTGCCGGCAAGATCCTTGAGAACAAGGGCGCGACCTTCGGCTACAACGCCCAGACCGGCGAGTATGGCGACATGATCGCCATGGGTATCGTCGATCCGGTCAAGGTTGTCCGTACGGCTCTTCAGGACGCGGCCTCGGTCGCCGGCCTGCTGGTCACCACCGAAGCCATGATCGCGGAGGCTCCGAAGAAGGAGTCGGCTGGCGGCGGCATGCCTGGCGGCATGGGCGGCGGCGGCATGGGCGGCATGGGCGGCATGGATTTCTAATCCAGCTCTGGCAGCTTTCGCAACGAGAGGGCGGCATCAATGCCGCCCTCTTTTTTTGCGAACCTCGGTCCGATGAACGATCGACGCCAACGCCGGCCATCGGCGTTAGGGCAACCTCAAAAGAACTGTCGAGTTGGTTGCGCGCGGCTTTGCGTCATCAGAGGCGCAAGGCGGTCGCGTGTGAGGATTGCGCGCTCCCATAGGCGGTTTCGGCATGTGCCTCGCCTTCGACATCGACATTGCGGCCAAGCAGGAAATCGGCGGCTTTCGAGGCATGGCTTGCGGCGCGGAAGATGGCGCGGTTGTCCTCGCGCAAAACCGTCAGCCATGAGCCGATGTAGTCGGCATGGCGCACGCTCGGCTCGATGCCGAGACTGCTGCAGATGAAGGCTGATGCGATTTCGGCGACCAGTTCCTCGCGCGCATAGGTGTTGGACCCGAAGGAGCCGGACAGGTCGCGCGCGAGTCGCCTCGGGTGGCCGGTCCAGTGTCCAAGCTCGTGAAAGCAGGTCCGGTAATAGTCGATCTGGTGGAAGAAAGCCGGCTGCGGCGGCACCTGTATGGTGTCGCTGCCGGGCATGTAGAAGGCGCGCTCGCCGCCGATGCGAAAATCAGCGCCGGTTGCATGAATGAGCGCCTCGGCCTGCGGGACCATCTCGCGCTCAGGCAGAGGCTCGCCGGCGGCGTAAAGATGTTCGGGCAGATTATCGCACTGCGCGACATCGAAGACGGTGAAGCGCTTCAGGAAGGGCACCGCCTGCGGTTCGTCGCCATCGGTGTCGGCGCGTTGCTTTTCGTTCTTGGGAACAAAGCGGTCAGCGTGAACGATGGTGGTGCCGTGCTCGCCCTTCCTGACATTGCCGCCAAGCGAAAGCGCCTGCCGGAAGGTGAGCCAGTTCTGGCTGGGGAAACCGCGCTCGATGACCGCGCCCCACAGGATCAGGATATTGATGCCGGAATATCGGCGCTGGGTGGCCGCATTCCGCGGCAGGCCGAGGCCTGTCCTTGCCCTGCCCCACGGCTTGACCCATGGCACGGTGCCGCGCTCCAGTTCGGCAATGATGCGGTCGGTGATTTCCTGATAAAGGCTGGCGCCGGTGCGCCCGCCACTGTCTGCGCCAGCCTGTCGGCTGCCGCAACGTTTGTTGTTTGCACGCATCGTGATGTCCTCCGCTCTACAATCGCGCGCCCTCCCCGGAAGCGGGGTGGGCGGCAAAAGCGACCGGAAAGGCCCGCCGTCGGAGGCGGACTGCATCAGCAGGACCGGAACGGAGTGGAGGACCCGAAAGCGACAAGCGAAGGGTTGCGGGACGCCGCGGCGGGCCTAGAAGGGAGTGCTGCCCACCCTGCGCCAGGGGGAAGGCCACAATAGAAAGACGCCGGCCGACAGGCCGGCGACCGTCAGCAGCCGAAGGCTGCCCCGCGCCAGGGGGCGATGCCGCAGGGCCAAGACCGCCTGAGCTTGCCGAAGAAAAGCGGGCTCGGTTCACGAGCACCCGGCCAGCGACTTCAGGCGCGGGCGCTCAGGATTGTTGTTGGCGCCCACGGCAGCTGGATGACCGCAACAAGATTACGAGGAGCGACAGCAAAGCCAGCTGCCACAAACGGCACGCTCCGGCAACAACAGCGTGGCCGGTCTACAGATGCTGCCCCGCACGAGAGCCAGCACGCTTTGAGCGCGCATCGGCGATGCAAGCGTTGCAAGCTGGCCATGTCCACAAGGTCGGCGACCACTATATCGCCGACCACCAACGCGGGCGTACCGTCTAAGTGCAGACCTTTCGCGAGTGCGCGGACCGCGCATTTCATCTGCGATGGCCGGATCTTGCATTCCCGCTTGAGCTGCTCAACGTCAAGGCCTACACGCGCTGCGATCTTGAGAGTGACCCTTCAACTGGGGGAAATCATAAGGGCGCGGTGGAATTCGTCGAACTTTCCCTGTTTTCTCGAGGCGAGTGCGGCGAAGGCTGGGAATTGGGAATCCGGTCCCAGGACCGGGAACTGTTTGATCACAAGCTTCAGATTGGGTTCATGCTTGAAGGCTTTTTGGTAGTTGATATCAGCCAGTCTGCAATGCGGACAGTTGTGGTAGTCATTGAATATGACCAGAACGGCATCGCCTTGCGGGTTGCCGGCGATTGGCGAAGGAGATCGTTGTCGAATGCGCCGCTCCACTTTTGCCTGTCGGTCGACCACGCCTGCCGGTGCAGGTTCGCGCTATATTGGCTCGCCAGCAAGGCGAGGAGTAAAAGAAGAGCTGCGACAGTGATGGCAGTCGGCTTAGACATGAGTCTCCAATCCATGGACGGCGTGGCAGCAACGGCCGCCTTTTTGGTGTAAAATGGGTCAGTTTTGATCGTGCCCCGCAGTTGCTACAGGCGCACAGGTGCCGGTGCGATCTGGCGGTTTCTCAAATACGGCTTTGCGCCATCGGGTCCACCCCAATAGCTGAGCGTCGTTCGCACGGGGAATTGTGTTCACCACGCCGGGCGACTTGACCGTCCACCGCCGGAGCGCTGAACGGTCCGCTAGTGAGGCGCTCCCCGAATCGTCGTTTATCCCGCTCGCCCCGGACCGGGTGACAGCCAGCGTTGCCGCTACGCTGCGGAGAAAAACCGTCAGCGCGTGGCATTCGGACATAAGCTGATCGACGCCAAGAATAAGCCCCACGGAGGTGACCGGTGCGGCCGGAACAAGAAAGAGCGTTGCAGCCATTGTGACGAGGCCTGCACCGGTAATGCGGGTTGTTCCGTTCGAAGGGAACAATGCGACAAACAGCATGAGGATCCGGCAGCCGATCGGGAGATCAGTTTTCGTCGCTTGGGCGATGAAAAGGGCGGCGAGCATCATATTCGTGCCGTCCAGATTGAATGGAATGAGACCCACGACCGAATGCGTGGCGCCGGCCCTTTCCATCTTCTCCATGAGCGAGGCCAGCGCGGCCTCTGAGGAGGACATTGCGAGCAGCAGCTCGTCCTTGATGTATCGGACGAGAGAGAAGAGCGAGCGGCCGTTGTAGCGGCAGACCGCGCCGAACAGGACCGAGAGGAACAAGACTTGCAGGATGTCGCCTTCCGCGAAGGCATTGGCAATCGTTGACGGGATGATGTTCATCAGGAAGCTGGTCACGGACTGCTCGTGAGCCGTGGCCACATAGCCCTTAACGGCTTGGACATCGAGCGAGGCCGGATCGATGTTGAGGCCGGCGCCAGGCTGAACGATATTCGCGACAATCAGCCCGACAACAAAAGCGAGCGTCGAAAAGGTGAGAAAATAGACCATCGCCTTGGCGGCAACTCGGCCGACCTTCTGCAGATCGCTCATGCCGGCAATGCCGGTCGCCATTGTCAGGAAGATGACAGGTACGGTGATTATCTTGACGACATCGACGAAGGCATCGCCGAGCGGCTTCAGGCTGTGGCCGGTCTCCAAATGGAAATAGCCGATTGCGGCACCCAGGATTATGGCGGCAAGTACCTGCACGTAGGTCCGGGCAAAATGGCGCTTGCGGGGCGCTGCGATCGCGCGGGGAACTCTTGGAACCAACACCGTCTCTCTCCTTGACCGGATCGGGGTGGGGCTCCTCCCTCTCCCATGCAGTGCTCCGGTCGAACGCTGCGCCCACTTCGGCGCAAACGATGTGCCAAATAGCAAAGAGGGGAAAACGCGCAGGACCTCACGCAATGCTTGCGATTCGCTCTCCCACACTCGTGCAGTGGTTGCCTGTCGCAACTATGGAAGGGTCGATTCTTGGGAACTCCAAAGGCCGCTCTTTGCGTCGAGCAGCTTGGCTGCCTGGAAGGTTCCCTCTTTGCCTTGCGGTCTGCGAGCTGAGTCCAGATCGTCATCATTTGGCTGCGCGCCGCACGGGGCTCGAAAGATTCAATCGAGGACGGGTCCTCTTGGAAAACGGGGGCAGCGTTGGTCAAGCCCTTCCACCCTGCTGTCCCAATGGTGTTCAGAAGCTCAGTTCACGATCAAGCGATGGATCAGCGTCATCTGGCGTTTGCGCCATCGCGGCGGCGTTGCAACGGGTCTGCCAAAGATGAGAAGGCCGCGAGGCAGGGTCCGAGACCTAGACTCCAACCTCATAGCGCGCTCGGCTCGCGTTCGGAAGGTTCGAACCGCAGCACGATCAGGTGGCGACACCGTTGGTCGGAACCGGAACCCGACGAATGATCGTTCGTGACCGACATCTGTGAACAAGCAGTATGTGTCATTGCAATCACCACCCGTTGCGCGGAAATGCCCATATGGCCGTGAATGAACTGGATTTGGTGATTTTCCAGATGGCGGTGGAAAGCGTCCGCTTGCTCTCTTCAAGCTTTGATGAGAAGGCGGCTGAGATAGCCACGAGGAGCCGTGGTAGCCTTCTTTTTGACGTGCGGGTGGACGGTGACCTGGAGGTCCAGCGAGTCGCAGCCATTGGATATCCAGGCGACAAGATCGGTGTGGTGGCATTGGACCGAGAGGGCCTTGTTAGCTGTTGTTGCCTAGTCAATGGCACCTTCTCACCTTTCATTGCACCGTTGGAGAACTGGACCAGCATGCCCCTTTCGATGCAGGCCCAGATCGATGTCACAGGCTATGCGAGGCTCCTTCTGGCCGCCTTGCGAAATGCTGGACATATGCTGGACAGGTAGCATCGCGATGATGTCTGTGATGAGATGGTGCAAACGGCTGGATGAGGCGATCGCTTGCTGGCAGCTTTGGCAACAAAGCGATCGGTGAGTTCGCAATGCTGGAACACGTCCTTTAGACTCTGCAGTTAAGTTAGCGGACTACCATCTGACGAATGCCCTCTGACAGTCTGCATGGCGCGGCATGCCCTCTTAGGAATGCAGCCGTGGTTCTACACCATCGGCTGTTTTTGTGTCGAAGGCGACGGGCACGCCATGAACGAAGGAAGCGGCCGCCAACAGTTCCTCCAACTCGCGGTCGGTGGCCTTGCATGCCGGCATTAGTGTTCGGATGGCGCGGATCGCCTGCGCCATGGAGAGAAAGCGGACCCTTCCCCTGGAAAGGACATAGGCTTCTGCGGCTTTTTCGACGGTGACGGTGTGAAACGAATTGGTCATGACGAATTCCTCCCTGAACCCTGACCAACCCGACTTATGGCACGAATTCGACCGCCTTCAAGCCTATGTCCGATTGCGGACAATAGCTGCGATTCGTTCAAAACCGCTGATGCTTTTGGGCGACCTGGTGAGGGGCAAGGAGACGTCGGCTGAACCCGTTTCAACCGACATGCTTCAGGCAGCGGCCAGGCCGAAATAACGCTGCTCCTCCTTGTCATAAGCGCCATGTGTGAGCTTTATCAATCCGGCACGGTCGATGATCGTGATCTCGCCGCGCTTGGCGTGCACCAGTCCTCGATACTCAAGCATTTGCAGGGCCGTGGTGACCCCGGGCGGTGGGCGCGAGCATGGTCGCCAGAAATTCATGCGTCGGGAGGATCTTATCTCCTTCCGCACGGTCGTGGACCATCAGCTGCCAGCGGGCCAGCCGTTCTTCGATCTTGGAGTGGCCATTGACCAGTGCCGTCCGGCATGATTGGACGAGGAACGCGTGGGCATAATCCAGCACTGAGGTGCGAAGCGACGGGCTAATCGCAGGGCGAAGGTTTTCAACCGGCAGGCGCCAGGTAGTGCTTTCCTTTCCGAGAATGACGGCAATTCCTTTCATCCCGTCATAGCCGACAATGCCGACTTCACCTTGCCGCCCGCCGGTCATGGTGGCGACCACCGACGCGATGCCCCTCTCGGGAAAATATACGTTCTTGATCGGCTGATGCGCGACCTCCAACTGGTCCTTGATGCCCGGTTCGACGTGATGCAGCGATGGTCGCAAAAGCGCGAAGTCCTGCGGGGTGAGGGCTTCAGCACCTGGTCGCGAAAGAGGGATCGGGCAAGGCTCTCTTCCAACGGGGCAAGAGCGCGTACGTCTTACTGTCGGCTGCACCGAAGTAAATGCCGGCCGATGCCAAAGCATAGGCTTCGAAACGCGCGATTGCAAAGCCCTGTCGGGGCAGTGCAGTCATGCTAGAAGTCGCGCCGCCTACGATAGGCAGCGGATGACATGATTCCCTTCTGCGGCGGCCACCAAGAACGGCTCGGGCACGCTTTAATCGTTCATACACAAGCTCGCAGGAATGTAAGCAGCGGAACAATCGGGTGATTCGTACCGCCCTGCCCTTTCAGAGATCAAGTCATTGGACGTCAATTCGGCTGGAACGCCTCGTCGAACGGCCCAGGAAAATGCAGCCGGATGAGCAATGGTGGTTCACCTTATGTGCGGTCCCGGATATGCGGTCCGGCGGCTCATCTCCCAATAGCTTGTCGATGGGGAAGTGGAACTCGTCATGTCGCCGCGAACCGTCACCGCGCTAGCGGGGCTCTTTTGAAGACGCCGGTGTTTTTCTTTGTGGAACTGAATCTGTGAGGTGATTGATGCATGAATCAAACATTTGCGTATTTCCGCTGCATCGGCGACGTATATTGGTCGAAAGTATCGCCCAGGCCCTCGAGACCAAGAACGGCGAGGCGGCGAGTGCGTTCTGGCGCTGTGCTGCCAAGAAAATGCTCATTCAATTGTCCGATGTAGGAATTGCGCCAGAGCTCGCTGCGCAGGAGGTTGGAAGCCTTCTTCATGCGGTCTTGGACGACATGGCCAACCGAACGGTAATGCACAAAGCATAGGCTCGGGCGCTGTTGGACCGCGCGTCAGCTCGGGTCCTTATCAGGGGACTGCTCCGACTGGCCGACGGTCCGGCCAAACCGGCATACCGGCAAAGGTTTGAGGTTGCGATCGCTCACGGCGGCCGGTCCAATATTCTAAGACGACCTCAGAAGCCACGTTGGCTTCTTTGGACGAAGCGGAGGGGCGCCATTTTGGCGTGCTCACGCTGGACTGCGGGTTGCGCCTACGGAAATCCAAAGTCCGGCCGCGCGAGCCAATCGACCGGAACAGTCGAAAGCTCGTGGGGGCGGGTCCGCTCACCCTCACGGCGGCGGTGGCGGCCGTGAGCAGACTTAACTCAAGTCACGGCTGAGCATCCGCAGGCGCTATGCCGATTGGATGAGAACTGGTTGCCACAACACCGGCCCGTTGAGGCGTCCCCTCCAGCGGATGCGCAAGAGACTGGCGTAGGAAATATCGAGGAAGCCGGCGACTGCCTCGGTGTTGCCGACCTGCTTGGGCTGTCCGATACGTGACAACGGCCAGGTGGCGAGACGAAGGATCCTTTCGATGCGCGTATCTGTCACCGTTACGATCCCGGAGAGATTGTTGGCCAAGCCGAATTCGATGATCCCCGCGAAGAGCTCGTAGGTTGCTTGGGCCAGGCCGCCAGCTGCCTTCGGCGCTGTCGCAGGGAGATCGAGCGCGAAACGACTACTCTCCCAGATATCGGCACTCGCAGGGACCACCATCTCATCCAGCAGCGTCGGAAACGTATCGCGCAACATTGTCGGTCCGGTGGTCGGCAAAAGGCGGACGCAGCCGCAAGTTCGCCAATCGGACCCCTTGAGAAGCAGGTAGACGGGGTTCAGGCTGTCAAACGGGTCCGTTTCCATTTCGCCTTCGGTCTGCACTTCCCAATCGAGCCGCTTCTTGAAAACCCGATACCTAAGTCCGTGCATTTCCTTGAGTTCGCTCGCAAACTCGGCGTAGCAGTCGGGTGTTATCAGCTGCATCATTGTCGTCTCCGTGCGGGATGTGTCCACGCAATCGAAGGGCAAAGCCGTCATGAATGCAGCCTGTAGACCTTTACAGCTAGACTTGGAGAGGATCAGGATCTCGCCCGAGCAGCCATCCGCACTACGGCCTGGTTGATGGTTCGCACGCCAAGCTTCGCCTTGGCGTTTTCCTGATGGAAGGTCACGGTGCGTTTCGAGACACCGAGAATCTGGCTGATATCCCAGGCCGACTTGCCGCACGCCGCCCATTTCAGGCACTCGAACTCCCGCCGGGTGAGCGTTATGCCATCTACCACGCAATCTTCGGCGAGCCTGCGCCGGGCATGGATATGAACGTTGATCGCAACCAGTTGCATTGCTTTTTCGTAGCGCGTCAGCGACCTCAGAAATGGCGGATGCGCCTCGTTGGAGGCGAAGGTCAGTGCGGCGAACCGGCCGCGATGATCATGCATCGACATGGTCAGTCCGCCGCGAATGCCGAACTCAGCTGCTTTTTCCAGGACTTCCTGCTGAGAGGTCGGCAAATAACGGTGATCGCGGTCCACACCCCAGTCGAAGGTATCCCAGCCCCGCAGTCCCCGCAGGATCACGGGATCCACGCTGTGGTAGCGCTGTTGCAGGTAATGTGATGTCCATGATGATGGATAATTCGAGATCAATCGCGGCCTGTCGCCGGAAGCGGATGGGTAGGTGAAATAAGCGAAGAGCGGAAAGTCGAACCCGGCTGCGGCGGACGCCATTGCCTCATGGAGATCGACGGCATCGACGCTTGCAGAGAGTTGCTCGACCAAGGTTTCAAATACGCGATGCATCTGCGCTTAGCGTACCTCGCGGAGGTTGCTGGAAGCCGACGGAGACGTGGTTCTAAATGATGGCCTGTCCCTGCAGGGCATACGACGCGCCGCCGTCATCACCGCAATTGCTGTGCTGCTTCCGATTGGAGAGAGCTCCGCCCACCTGACCAACTACCGATGGGTGATATTGCGACGTTATCGATGAGCCGCGTGTCGCCAAGCCAAGCCGCAGCAAGCAAGCGTGCCGGTCGGTCAAGGCTTGCTAACGATTGCAGGTCTGTTTCTCCGCGCAGCTCCAGGTATTCGAGCTCGCGATAGCCGGCAGCCAGAATTGCTGCACGCGCTTCATCAAGCGTAGGCAGGATGGGGGAGCCGCGTGCAAGCCGCTCGGCCGTATCGAGCAGGACCGATGCTAGTTTTGGGGCAATGGCGCGTTGGGCTGGGGAGAGCCGCACGTTACGCGACGATAGCGCAAGACCATCGGCTTCGCGGACTGTCGGACAGGGCACAATAGTGATCGGAATGTCGAGATCCCGGACCAAGCGCCTGACAAGCTGAAGTTGCTGAAAATCCTTTTCGCCAAAAAAGGCGAAGTCAGCGCCGGCCTGCAGGAAGAGCTTGGCCACGACCGTCGCCACGCCATTGAAATGGCCGGGCCGGAATGCGCCGCAAAGGCATTCGCTGATGCCGGACACTGAAACGGCCGTGGCGAAGCCCACCTGGTACATTTCCTCTGTGTCCGGCACATAGAGCAGATGCGTGCCCAGCAGAGCGAGCTTGGCAGCATCGTCGCTTTCCGTCCGAGGGTAGGCAATCAGGTCGGCGGGGCTGTTGAACTGCTTGGGGTTTACGAACAGCGTCACGATCACCCGCTCGGCCCTTTCGAGCGCCTTCCGCACGAGGCTCAGATGCCCGTCGTGCAAGGCTCCCATGGTCGGCACAATACCGATCGTGGCACCCGAGCGACGCCATTGCGCAACGACGCCGCGCAGCTCGCTCACGGTTCGAGCGATCGGCACGCTCATGTGAAGTCACCGGCCTTCAAGGCGTTGACATAGAGATGTTCGACCGCCGGAAAGTGCCGGTTCCGCACATCGGTGGCGTAAGCGGCGATTGCCGCCTCAGCCTGCTCACCGAGCTCGGCATAGCGTTTGACGAACTTCGGCCGAAATGAGGTGAAGAGCCCGAGCATATCGTGGCTCACCAGAATCTGGCCGTCGCAAGCTGGCGAGGCACCGATGCCGATTGTGGGTATGTCGATATCGGCGGTTATCTGCCGTGCAAGCTGCTCCGGTATCTTTTCCAGCACCAAGGAGAAGGCGCCCGCTTCGGTTACCGCCCTGGCGTCGCGCCTGATCCGCTCTGCATCGGCTCCCCGGCCCTGCACACGATAGCCTCCAAACGTGTTTACCGCCTGCGGCGTCAGGCCCACATGGGCCATGACAGGTACGCCGCGCGCGGTAAGGAAGCGGATGGTTTCCGAGATGGTCTCGCCGCCCTCGATCTTTACCGCTGAACAACCGGTCTCACCCATCACGCGCGCAGCGTTGCCGAAAGCGTGCTCTGGGCTTTCCTCGTAGGAACCGAAGGGCAGGTCGACGACCATCAGCGCGTGTTCAAGGCCGCGGCGAACGGCCTGTCCGTGCATGATCATCATGTCGAGCGTGACCCCCAGCGTCGACGACAGGCCGTGCAGCACCATGCCGACGCTGTCGCCGACAAGAACGATGTCGCAGTGGCGATCGAGCAGCCTCGCGACCGGCGTGGTGTAGGCCGTCAAGCATACAAGTGGCGTCTGGCCTTTTCGCGATCGAATATCTGGAGGAGTCATCCCTTTTATCTCACCAGCCGCGCTCAACCGAGGCCCCTTCCCTTACGTTACCAACAGCGGGTGTCGCGTTTGGCATATTTTTGTGCGACTGCGAAGAGCTAAAAACAGCGCTTGAGTACTCTGGTGTTGACGTGCTGGCTTCCAAGGTTACATTCAATCGATTAAGGCGCTCCGTTGGGCCAACCCGCTTTCGCAAACATGGATCCTCAGACAAGAAGAACCAAGAAAGGCAAAGCCGCCGTCAAAGCTGACGAAGCCAAAGTGGACCTGACTGCCGTCGTGGTCGCCGTAAACGACAGTGAGCCCTGTGTCCTCACAGTCGGTCATGCGGACACCCTCCCTTCTGGACCTTTTGCCCTTGAGCATCGATCACTGCAGTCGGGTTTGAGGGGGTGGGTGGAGCAGCAGACCGGCCATGCACTTGGATACATCGAGCAACTCTACACCTTCGCCGATCGCGATCGCATCGGCACTGAGCGCCACCAGCGCGTCATCTCAATCAGCTATCTCGCATTGACCAGGAAGGAACAGGCAACGAACTCGGCCGCGTGCGGCTGGCAAAGTTGGTACGAATATTTTCCCTGGGAGGACCACCGCTTCGGCACGCCGCCTGTGCTGCTCGATAGATTGCGGCCCCGCCTGATTGAGTGGGCCGGCGGCGCCAGCGAGCCGACCACTCAACGCGAGCGCCGGCAGCGCGCTGCGATAGCCTTCGGCTTCGACGACCGCCATTGGAACGAGGAACTCACGCTCCAACGCTACGAGTTGCTCTATGAAGCTGGTCTGATTGAGGAGGCCGGTGGCGGCAGGGACGCGATTGCGGCCGCGGCTGGCAAACCAATGGTCGCTGACCACCGTCGTATTCTGGCAACCGGGATCGCGCGGCTGCGTTCGAAGATCAAATACCGGCCGGTCGTGTTCGAGCTTATGCGGCCTTCCTTCACGCTGCTGCAACTGCAGCGAACCGTGGAAGCTTTGGCTGGCAGGCTGATCAACAAGCCGAACTTCCGGAGATTGGTCGAGCAGCAGGAACTTGTTGAGGAGACCGGGGAGACCTCCCTCGACACGGGCGGCCGACCGGCGAAGCTTTATCGCTTCCGGCATGCCGTCCTCGACGACAGGGCTATCGCCGGGACAAAATTACCGCTGGCGCGGGCTTGACATACTTATAGTCAAGGTAGATATATTCCCTTATTGTCAAACCGAATATAATCGAGGCGCCAATGACTGGGGCGTTACCTATGGCTGCGTCCCTGTATGAGCGTGTCCGGCGGGTGATCCCACCCGTTGAATGGCTCGCGTTCGCCGGCGATATTGAAGCCATCTTAGCGCTGAAGCGTGAGCGCAATGCGGTGGTGCTGGCGCACAATTACCAGACGCCCGAAATTTTTCATTGCGTGGCAGACATCGTCGGCGACAGCCTGGCGTTGGCCCACAAGGCGGTGACGGTCGACGCCGACATCATCGTGGTTGCCGGCGTTCATTTCATGGCCGAGACGGCAAAACTGCTCAATCCGAACAAGACCGTGCTCATCCCGGATCTCCGCGCCGGCTGCTCGCTGGCCGAATCGATCACGGCAAACGACGTGCGGCTAATGCGGCTGCGGTATCCGGGGGTCCCCGTTGTTACTTACGTCAACACTTCCGCCGCCGTAAAAGCGGAGTCCGACATCTGCTGCACGTCCGGCAACGCCAAGGCGGTGGTGGAATCGCTTGGCGTGGCGCGTGTGCTGATGCTCCCGGACGAATATCTGGCGAGGAACGTGGCAGCCGATACAGACGTCGAGATCATCGCCTGGAAAGGCCATTGCGAGGTGCATGAGCGCTTCACCGCAGCAGACATCCGGGAACTGCGCGATGCCCATCCAGGCGTCATCGTGCTGGCCCATCCAGAATGCCCACCAGACGTTGTCGCGGAGGCGGAGTTCTCCGGCTCGACCGCGGCGATGTCGGATTATGTCGAGCGTGAGAAACCGACGCGTGTCGTCCTTCTGACCGAATGTTCGATGAGCGACAACGTCGCGGTCGCGCATCCCGACGTCGAGTTCGTTCGCCCATGCAATCTGTGCCCGCACATGAAGCGCATCAACCTGGCCAACATTCGCGCCGCACTCGAGCAGAACCGGCATGAGGTCCGGATTGATCCCGAAATTGCCGGCCCCGCCCGCCGCGCGGTCGAGCGCATGCTTTCCCTATGAGTCTGGAGGTTCGCGACATCGCCGGGGCGCCGGTCGTCATCGGCGGCGGCATTGCCGGCCTGATGACGGCGCTTCATCTGGCGCCGGAACCGGTCGTGCTTTTGACCAACGCGCCGCTTGGAACCGGAGCCTGCAGTGAACTTGCCCAGGGCGGTCTTGCGGCAAGTCTCGGGGGCGACGACGGCCCAGATTTTCACCTTTGCGACACGATAGCTGCCGGCGACGGACTCTGCGATGAGGCCACGGTGCGGCGAGTGGTACGAGCTGCACCCGAAGCGATTAGGACGATCCAAAGGTTCGGCGTCGACTTCGACCAGCACCCTGACCGCGCGTTGCGACTTGGGCTCGAGGCGGCACACTCGCGACGGCGAATTGTGCATGCAGCCGGCGACGCCACCGGTCGCGAGTTGGTGCGCGCGCTCGTCGCCGCGGTTCGGCGTACAGCCTCGATCACCATTATCGAAAATGTGGAGGTCCGCCGGCTGGTCGTGCAGGACGGGTCGGTCATCGCCGTGGTCGCAGCAGGACGAGCCGGCGCGCTCGCTCTGCCCACGCGTCGCGCGGTGCTGGCGACCGGCGGCGTCGGCGGGCTGTTTTGCGACACGACAAACCCCGCTGGCTCATGGGGTCACGGGCTGGCGCTCGCCGCATGGGCGGGGGCGGAACTCGCCGACTTGGAATTCATACAGTTCCATCCAACTGCGCTCGACGGTCCGCGCCGGCCGATGCCGCTGGTGAGCGAAGCCGTGCGTGGCGAAGGCGCGGTGCTCATCGATGAGCGAGGAGAGCGCTTCCTCGCCGACACACCTGGCGGTGAACTTGCGCCTCGCGACGTCGTAGCGCGCGCCATTTGGCACCAGCTTGCCGTTGGACGCCGCGTATTCCTGGACGCACGGCAAAGTCTCGGCCCGAGATTTGGCAAGCGTTTTCCAGGCATCGCCGAATTGTGCCGGAGCGCAGGAATCGACCCCGCGACCGACCTGATCCCGGTGCGCCCGGCGGCACATTATCACATGGGCGGCGTCGCCGTAGACAGCGCCGGCCGCAGCTCCATCGAGGGATTGTGGGCCTGCGGTGAGGTGGCCTGTACCGGCCTGCACGGCGCCAACCGCCTGGCCAGCAACTCGCTCACCGAAGCGGCGGTCACCGCGAGCTGGGTTGCCGAAAGCGTTGCCGGCACGTCGTATACCCGGCGACCGCGCAGATGCTCCACATTCGTCCCTCCACGACCAGACGCTTCCGTGGTCCGCCCGATTGTCTCCGCCGCCCTGGGTATCATCCGCGACGGCGAGGCAATGCGCGAAGCGGTGGCGACCCTGCTGCCGATCGCAGCCAATAGTGTCGCTGCCTCTGGTCCGGCTTTGGTCTCACTGATGATCGCCGCGGCGGCCCTGAGGCGGGAAGAGAGTCGAGGCGCGCACTGTCGGTCCGATTTCCCGCTCCACGATGCCAACGTGCGCCCATCACGGCTGACACTGCACAGCGCAATGCGGGCCGCGGCCGCACTCGATTGCCGGGCTACCATACGGAGCACTTGATATGACTTCATTCTCCCCCCTCCCCGCGACCCTGATCGAACCGATTGTGCGCGTTGCGCTCCTCGAAGACCTGGGCAGATCCGGCGACCTGACCACCGATGCGGTTATCCCGTATGATTGCACTGCCACGTTGGTGCTCAAAGCGAGGCAGGCGGGCGTCGTTGCCGGGCTCGATCTGGTCTCGTATGCCTTCCTTCTCGTGGAACCGGCGATCAACATCCAGATCTGGCGCCCTGATGGCAGCGAGGTTGGGGCCGGGGAAACCATTGCAAGAGTGTCCGGACCCGCACGAGGCCTGCTCACGGCCGAACGCACGGCCCTCAATTTCTTATGCCGGCTGAGCGGCATTGCCACTGCCACAGCGGCCATGGTTGAGGCCGTGCGCGGTCACAAGGCGAGGATTGTATCGACGCGAAAGACGACGCCCGGGCTGCGGGCATTGGAGAAATACGCCGTGCGCGTCGGCGGCGGTGCCAATCACCGGTTCGGCCTCGATGACGGCGTGCTCATAAAGGACAACCACATCGCGATCGCCGGCGATATCCGCACAGCAATAGAGCGGGCGCGCGCCGCAGCAGGGCATATGGTGAAGGTCGAGGTCGAGGTCGACACGCTGAAGCAGCTCGATGCAGCGCTCGCGATTGGTGTTGACGCGGTGCTGCTCGACAATATGTCGGTCGAGGATCTTGCCCGCGCGGTTTCTATAGTGGATGGCCGTACGATCACCGAGGCGTCCGGTCGGGTGATGCCGAAAACGGCGGCGGCGATTGCGGCGACCGGTGTCGATCTCATCTCCATGGGTTGGCTGACGCACAGCGCCCCGATCCTCGACATCGGCCTGGACATGCCGGACCACCAGAACATCTGCAAGCACTTGAACTGAGGATTACGGCGTGAGGAGCAACATCAGCTCGGCAGGCGTAGGAGGTGCTGGAAAGACGTGCCGCAGCTCGCCTTTAGCGAGTGCGCCCCAAAGCCAAGAAGGCGTACCGGACTAGCAAACAAAGGTTTGACGATGACGATTGGAATGAACTCGGAGTTCGACGTGAACCAGACCATGCAATCGGTCGATGGAACGCCTCCGCGATGGAACCGCAAAGAGGCCGAGGCCATCTACGGCATGCCATTCAACGATCTGCTGTTCCTAGCTCAGACGATCCACCGCCAGAACTTCGATCGAAACCGAGTGCAGCTGTCGCGGCTCCTTAGCATCAAGACCGGCGGGTGCCCCGAAGATTGCGGCTATTGCAGCCAGTCTGCGCATTACGAAACCGGTGTGAAGGCGTCGAAGCTGGTGGACGTCAAGCATGTCATCGACGAAGCGGCCATGGCGCGTGATGGCGGCGCAACGCGCTATTGCATGGGCGCGGCGTGGCGAAGTCCCAAGGAGCGCGACATGGAGGTTGTGGTCGCCATGATTGAGGGCGTCAAGGCCCTCGGCATGGAGACCTGCATGACGCTCGGCATGCTCGATCTTGAGCAAGCTGCTCGCCTGAAGCAGGCCGGTCTCGACTACTATAACCACAACATCGATACCTCTGAGCGCTACTATGGCGAGGTTATTTCAACCAGGACTTTTGCCGACCGGCTGGAAACGCTTGGGCACGTGCGCGCGGTTGGGATGAAAGTCTGCTGCGGCGGCATTGTCGGGATGGGAGAAGAAAAGACCGATCGCATCGACATGCTGGTCACGCTCGCGAACCTGCCCGAGCCGCCGGAAAGCGTGCCGATCAACATGCTTATTCCCATCGAAGGCACGCCGCTTGCCGCGGCCGACGCCATCGATCCGATCGATTTCGTCCGCATCGTTGCGCTCGCGCGGGTGATGATGCCGAAATCCTATGTAAGGCTGTCCGCCGGCAGGACGGCGATGAGCGACGAAACGCAGGCGCTGTGCTTCTTTGCCGGGGCCAATTCGATCTTTGTCGGCGACACGCTGCTGACGGCGGGAAATCCCGGCGAGGACAAGGATACCCTTCTGTTCCGGCGCCTCGGCATTGAGCCTATGGAACTCGCCACGCAATGAAGGAGGCAATTCTTGCCCGCTATGACGCAACCTTGCGGGGACTGGGGCGCAAGGACCGGTTGCGGACGCTCGCACCGCGCGCCGGGCTCGACTTCTCGTCGAACGACTATATCGGACTTGCCGCCTCCAAAAGACTGGGCGATGCGGTTTCGACGGCGATTGCGCGGGGCACGCCAGTGGGCGCCACCGGATCGCGGCTGTTGCGCGGCAATGCACCGGAACATGAGCAACTGGAGGCGGACGCAGCGGCATTTTTCGGAGCCGAGCGTGCACTGTTCTTCGGCAGCGGCTATATCGCCAACTTCGCTCTGCTGACGGCCCTGCCGCAGAAAGGCGACCTGCTGGTCCTCGACGAGCTCGCTCATGCCAGCATGCATGAGGGTGCCCAGGCCGGGCGCGCTGAGTTCAAGCTGGCCGCGCACAACGACGTCGACGCTGTCGAGGACGCAATCACCCGCTGGCGCGCCGAAGGCGGCATGGGGCGGGTGTGGATCGCCTTCGAAAGCCTTTACAGCATGGATGGCGACCGTGCGCCGATGGAGAGCCTGGTCGCGCTGGCTGATCGGTACCAGGCATTCATCGTCGTCGATGAAGCGCATGCCACCGGCGTCTGGGGACCGGACGGCCGGGGACTGGCCGCCGCGTATGAAGGCCGCGACAACATCGTCACGCTCCACACATGCGGCAAGGCGCTTGGCGCATCCGGCGCGCTCGTTACCGGACCGCGAACACTGTGCGACTATCTTATCAACCGGTGCCGGCCATTCATCTATGCGACCGCACCATCGCCGCTGATGGCAGTCGCGGCACGTGAGGCGCTGACTATTCTGTCTGACGAGCCTATGCGTCGTGCTCAGTTGCACGAGCGTGTCGCTTTCGCGAGCCGGCAATTGGCCGAACGCTGCGGCGTGATGCCCAGCGGTTCGCAGATCCAGCCGCTTGTGATCGGCGATAACAGCCGCACCATGGCGGTGGCGGCAGGACTGCAGGCACGCGGCTTCGACATACGCGGCATTCGCCCGCCGACAGTGCCTGAGGGTACGTCGCGCCTGCGCATTTCGCTGACTCTCAACGTCGACGAAGCCGACATTTCCGCCATGGTCGAGGCTCTCGTCGGAGTGTTGGCCACAGCATGACCAAACGCATCGTCGTCACCGGAACAGACACTGGAATTGGCAAGACAGTGTTTTCGGCCGGACTTGCCGGGCTGCTCGACGGCTTCTACTGGAAGCCGGTGCAATCGGGCCTCAACGAGGAGACCGACAGCGAGGTCGTCGCCCGGCTTTCCGGCTTGCCCGACGGACGCGTGCTGCCCGAAGTCTATCGACTGACGATGCCGCTGTCGCCGCATCGATCAGCCGAAATCGACGGCGTCGCGATCGAGGCCGACGATCTTTCATTTCCGGTCCTGCCGACACCGCTCGTCATCGAAGGCGCCGGCGGGCTGATGGTGCCGCTCAATCGACAGACAAGGTTCATTGACATATTCGAACAATGGCGGCTGCCGGTCATACTGTGCGCCCGCACCGCGCTTGGCACCATCAATCATACGCTGTTGTCGATCGAGGCCCTGAGAGCCCGCTCCATCCCGCTCATCGGCATTGCCTTCATTGGCGAAGAGGTGGCCGATACACAAAGGACAATCGTGGAATTCGGCGGCGTGCCGCAGCTGGGCAGGCTGCCGCACCTCGGTCCGCTGACGGGTGAAACGTTGAGAGATGCAATGATTTCCGGCTTCGACCTGGCCATGATTGCCGGAGGCGACTGATGGCGGAGTCTCGAGTCTGGCATCCGTTCACGCAGCACGCGCTAGAGCCCTCGGTCCCTGAAATCGTGCTGACTGAAGGCGCCTATCTCCACAAGGCCGACGGCTTCCGCATCCTCGATGCGATTTCTTCCTGGTGGGTCGTCACCCATGGCCATCGCCACCCCCGCATCATGAAGGCCATCGAGACGACCGCGTCGAGCCTCGACCAGATCATCTTCGCGGGCTTCACCCACGAGCCGGCCGAACGGCTGGCCGAGGCGCTTATCGGCATCGCACCCGCCGGCCTCGACCGGGTGTTCTATTCCGACAGTGGCTCCACCTCAGTCGAAGTCGCGCTGAAGATGGCGCTCGGCTATTTCCGCAACATCGGCGCGCCGCGTTCGCGCATCGCCGTCATGGAGCACAGCTATCATGGCGACACGATCGGGGCGATGAGCGTCGGCGCCCGCGGCGTCTTCAACGCCGCCTATGATCCTTTGCTGTTCGAGGTCGACGCCATCCCCTTCCCGGCCGCCGGGCGCGAGCAGGAAACGCTGGATCGGTTCGAGGCCGTTAGCCGCGACCGGCGCGCAGCCGCGCTGATCGTCGAGCCGCTGGTGCTTGGCGCCGGCGGCATGCTGATGTATCCGGCCTGGGTTCTTGCCGAATTGAAGAGGATCGCCGAAGCCTCCGGCACGCTGCTGATCGCCGATGAAGTGATGACCGGCTGGGGGCGCACCGGAACCATGTTTGCCTGCGAACAGGCGTCCGTCTCGCCCGACATCTTGTGCACCTCGAAAGGTCTGACCGGTGGTACCATCCCGCTGGCCGCCACGATCGCCACCGATGCCATCTTCCACGCTCACTTTTCGGAGGATCGCAAGAAGACGTTTTTCCATTCGAGCTCCTACACCGCCAATCCGATCGCCTGCGCGGCAGCACTTGCCAATGTCGAGATCTGGCGTGACGAGCCGGTGGCCGAGCGGATCGCGGTCTTGAGCGCGAGGCAGGCCGCCGGGCTGCAACGCTTCCGGGTCAATCCATATTTCACCGACTGCCGGACAACCGGCACCATCGCGGCACTCGACCTACGCACCGGCTCAGCCGGTTATCTGGCCGAGATCGGGCCAAAACTGCGCGCTTTTTTCCTTGAGCGCGGGCTACTTGTGCGCCCGCTCGGCAATGTCCTCTATCTTCTACCGCCCTATTGCATCACCAGCGACGAATTGGGCGGGCTCTATGACGCGATAGAGGAGGCCGGCGAACGCTTCGGCTCGCGGCCATGAACCTATCGTCGCGCGTTCTCGGCTTCGGCCATCATGCGCCGGCGCGCAAGGTCGAGAACCCGGAAATCGAAGACCGGCTCGGGCTTGAGCCCGGCTGGATCGAGCGGCGCACCGGAATTCGCTCGCGCTTCTGGGCAACAGACGAAGACACGCTGTCGGGCCTTGCCGCCTCTGCCGGCGACATGGCGCTGACCAATGCCGGTATCGACCGCGGCGACGTCGGTCTACTCTTGCTCGCCACGTCGACGCCCGATCACCTTCTGCCGCCAAGCGCGCCGCTGGTCGCACATCGGCTGGGGCTAGGCCGCGCCGGAGCGATCGACCTGACCGGCGCCTGCGCCGGCTTCATCTATGCGCTGATGTTCGCCGACGGGTTCACCCGCCTGCACGGCAAAGCGAGCCTTGTCATCGCCGCCAACATCCTCAGCCACCGCATCAATTTGGCCGAGCGCGCCAGCGCCGTGCTGTTTGCCGATGCCGCCGGCGCCATGGTGATCAGTCCTTGCGATGACCCGGATCGAGGCATTCTCGGCGCTTCGGTGGATTCCGACGGCTCGCGCTACGGGCTAATCCAGATTCCCGCCGGGGGAAGCAACACTCCGTTCCATGCCGACCTCGACCTCGCGCAGACACGGATGACGATCACTGACGGCCGTGAAGTATTCAGCAAGGCCGTGGAGATGATGACCGCCTGCTCGAGAGATGCGCTCACTGCTGCCCGACTGAGGCCGCAAGACCTCGATCGTTTCGTGCCGCATCAGGCCAATGCGCGCATTTTCGACGCGGTCGGCAGGAACCTCGGCATCGCTGATCACTCGATCGTCAAGACGATCGCCGAATATGGCAACTCTTCCGCCGCGACGATCCCGCTCTCATTGTCGCTGGCCCATCGGGCGCAGCCGTTTCGGCCTGGCGAGAAAGTCCTCTTGGCGGCAGCGGGTGCGGGTCTCAGCGGCGGCGCGCTTGTGGTGGGAATTTAGCAAAGCAATGCTTGCGCACAGGACTGCTCATGAATGAGACTATGAGAATGGCTCAATACGTAAATAGTCGCCGGCAAGCTCCATAGAGCTGGGTTCCGTGCGGTGCTCCGCGATGTCTAAGTATCGACCCGCTTGCTCAAATCGCAGCGCTCATCGAAGGCCAGCAATACCTCATGCAGAGCGAAAATCCTCAACCGCCCGTTTCAAAGACGCTCGCCCCATTTCGAAACAAGGTG
>NZ_RZRY01000002.1:0-61537 GCF_003998035.1 Mesorhizobium sp. M2A.F.Ca.ET.039.01.1.1
GCCCGGCCGCGACCAAACCCGCCACAGGCTGACCGACGTCGAGCTCGACGAAACGATCGGACGTTCGACGCCCGACGTCGAGCACGAGCGGGCGGTGGCGATCTTCGATCTCATCGAGGAGAACAGTTTTCGGCCGGTCAACGACGACGGCGCGGGTCCTTACAGGCTCAAGCTTTCGCTGGCCGAGTCGCGCCTGGTCTTTGCCGTCAGCCGCGAGAACGGCGCCGAGGTGGTCACCCACATCCTGTCGCTGACGCCGCTCAGGCGCATCGTCAAGGACTATTATTTGATCTGCGAAAGCTATTACGAGGCCATCCGCTCCTCGACGCCCAGCCATATCGAGGCGATCGACATGGGGCGGCGCGGCCTGCACAATGAGGGCTCGCAGACCCTGATGGATCGGCTCGCCGGCAAGATCGAGATCGACTTCGACACGGCGCGGCGGCTGTTCACGCTGGTCTGCGTGCTGCACTGGCGGGGCTAGATCAGGATGACGTTTCGTTGAACCGCCGTCCTGGTCCAGCTCTTTGTTGGAGCATGATCTTTTCCAAAAACCGGTTCCCACTTTTTGGGATCATGCTCTAGTGCCCGTCCTGCCCCACTCGATCCTGTTTTTGTGCGGCATGAACGCCGTGCGCTCGCCGATCGCGGAGCAGCTGGCGCGCCGCATGCTGCCTGCCACCACCTTCGTCGCTTCGGCCGGCGTGCGCGCCGGCGAGCGCGATCCGTTCGTCGATGCGGTGCTTGCCGAGGACGACCTGTCGCTTGGCGAGCGCCAACCCCGGACGCTGGAGGATCTGGAGGATGATTATTTCGACCTGATCGTGACGCTGGCGCCGGAGGCGCACCACGCCGCGCTCGAGCTCACCCGCTCACTCGCCGTCGAGGTCGAATACTGGCCGATGCCGGACCCGACCGACACCGGCGGGACGCGCGAGCACATCATGGCGGCCTATCGCGACGTGCGCGAGCGGCTGAAAACGCGCATAAGCCGACGTTTCCTGCTTCCAGAGGCAGCAAACGCCACGGATTAAGCGTGTTCACAAGCGCACGATTATCATATAGGTTCCGCCGCAATTTCCAGCCGGGTGCTGGAACTACCATCCAAGCAAAGGTATCGAATGCCGAAGGAAGAAGTCCTCGAGTTTCCAGGTGTGGTCACCGAACTGCTGCCCAATGCGATGTTCCGCGTGAAGCTCGAAAACGAACATGAAATCATCGCCCACACGGCCGGCCGCATGCGCAAGAACCGCATCCGCGTGCTGACCGGTGACAAGGTCCTGGTCGAGATGACGCCTTACGACCTGACCAAGGGCCGCATCACCTACCGTTTCAAGTAGCAAATCGGCGTTAAGCACGATGAGCATCCTGCAGAAGCTCGTGCTTGCCTCGGGTTCGCCGCGCCGCATCGAACTCTTGCAGCAGGCCGGCATCGAGCCGGACCGGGTGCTGCCCGCCGATGTCGACGAGACGCCGCAGCGCGCCGAGCATCCGCGTTCGCTGGCCAAGCGCCTGTCCAAGGACAAGGCCGAGAAGGCGCTGGCCTCGCTGAAAAGCGAGGAAGATTACGCGCCCGCCTTCATCCTCGCCGCCGACACGGTGGTGGCGGTGGGGCGGCGCATCCTGCCCAAGGCCGAGACGATCGACGACGCCATCAATTGCCTCGGCCTGCTCTCCGGCCGCTCGCACCGCGTCCATTCCGGCGTCTGCCTGATCACGCCCGGCGGCAAGCTGCGCCAGCGGCTGGTGGAGACCAGGGTGCGCTTCAAGCGGCTGCCGCGCGAGGAGATCGACGCCTATGTCGCCTCCGGCGAATGGCGTGGCAAGGCCGGCGGCTATGCCGTGCAAGGCCTGGCCGGCTCCTTCGTGGTCAAGCTGGTCGGCTCCTACACCAATGTGGTCGGCCTGCCGCTTTATGAGAGCGTGGCGCTGCTTTCCGGCGAAGGCTTCAAGGCGCACAAGAACTGGCACGTCGCGCGGCCATGAGCCTGGACGACAAGGTGACACCGCTTCGGCCGAAGCGGCCCTGCCCCGAATGCGGAAAACCGTCCTCGCGCGAGCACTATCCGTTCTGCTCCGCGCGCTGCAAGGACATCGACCTCAATCGCTGGCTGAAGGGCGCCTATGTCATCCCCGGCCGTGAAGAGGAAGACGAGGACAGCCCGAAGCCTGGCCCCAAGGACGAGGGCTAAGCGCCAGCGGCACGCCCCCTTCTAAACCGCGTCGCGATCTTTCAGATCGCTCCATGCGCTTTAGGTTTTGATTTTACGCATGTCTTTATCCCGAAACCGGTTTCCACTGCGGGAGACATGCTTAGGGTGGTTGCGGGCAATCAGATCCCGGCTTTGCCGGCAAGTGCGATTGCTCCTTTGCCGACATCGTTCGAACCCCATTGCGCGGCTGCGACAATTGCCCCGGAAAATCGCCCGTTAGGCGCTGGACAGCCAAGATTCCCGTGCTATAACCCACGCGCTTTCAAGGGGCGCCGCCTGGTGCCCTCGCGAAACCCGGCGGGCGCATCCCGTTAGCCGGCGCAGGCCCAGATAGCTCAGTTGGTAGAGCAGCGGACTGAAAATCCGCGTGTCGGTGGTTCGAATCCGCCTCTGGGCACCATCGCCCTTGATAAATCAGCGTTTTTCAGCGGAATTCCCGAACCCCGGATAAGGTTAGGGGTTGGCGGGCTCGTTGGCCGCCTCGAACTTCTGCATTGCCGAGGCCGCGAGGACGCGCTGCCGAGCCGATTTCGTGTAGCGCGTGACCTCCTTCATCGTCTGATGACCCGTGATCGCCATGATCTCGCGGTCGCTGCACCCAAGCTCGGCGAGGCGCGCGGACGTGGCCTTGCGAAGGCCATGAGCCGAGCAATGCGGCAGACCGGCCTTGTTGCACCAATAGCGGAACTTGTTGCCGAAGCCGGCGTCGGCGAAGGGCTTGCCGAATTCGGTCACGAGGAAGGTTTTGATCCCGGTCGGCGTCGCTGCGATGATATCGCGCAGGGGCTTCACAATCGGGATCGAGAGCGTGACCGGGTTTTTGCTGCGGCCCTTTTGCTGCGTGAAGTGGAGCCATCCGTCGCGGACGTGCTGCTGCCCGAACCGGACGATATCGGATCTCCGCTGCGCGGTGTAGAGCAGGAGCGCGAAGGCGAGGCGGGCCTGAGTGCCGATCGGATACTTCGCCTCGAACTGCTCGACTTCCTCGATCGTCCAAGCGTGGAAGCCGCCGGGCTTGCCTTTCAGATACGGCACTTCCCGCGCGACATTGGTCGGCAGCTCGTCGGTATCGACGCCGTATTTCAGCACTTGCCGGATCGCCTTGACCCGGTTGTTGGCGGCCTCGGGAAAGTCCGCCTTCCGATCCCGCAGGACGCGGATCGCCTTCGGCGTGAGGCGATCGAGCGGGAAGTCGGCAAAGGTCGTGGTCGCGCCCGGCTCGGTAGGCTCGTCAAGGCAATGCTCGACAATCTGCCGGCGCACCCGCTGCGTGCTGGCATCGAGCCCCGTGAATTCCGGGGCCGCGAAGTAGTTCTGACAGAGCCACCGCAGCGTGCGCGGGATGGCGACCTTGATCGCTTGCCGCTCGGCCGAGGCCGGCCGGCGGATGCCGCCGCAGGCTGCGTCATAGGAAGCCTTGAACTCGTCCGAGCCCGGCTCCCCTGTCAACGCAATACGCGGGCCTTTGCCCGCGCGGTAGTAGTATCGAACCTTCTTGTGCCGATCGGTCTCGCGGCACACGTTTTTCAATCGGAACATCATTCATTCAACTCCATCACTCGCTAGGCCCTGACGTTCCCCCATGGGTCAGCCGGGGCGGCCCCGTCAGTTGGAATAGCCTCAAAGGCAACGTCAACAGCCAGGCGATCCCATACGAGGCGTCCGCCGAGAGACTTCGGCCCCGGCAGCTTCTTTTCCTCGACCAACCGATCGAAAAGCGTCGTCCCGATCCCGAGGTACGCCGCCGCCTCGTCCCGCGAGAGGCCGCGAGGCGGTAGCGTAGGCGGCAGGATCGAGGCGCGGGCGCGGCTCATCTGCCGCCCTTCCTGGCGCTCGACCGGATCACGGTGCGCCCTTCCCTGATCCCGGCCACGATCAGCGCATTGACCGTATGCAGGAAGCTCTCGGCCGCGAGCTGCACCGACTTGAGGGGTCGCCGATTGCACGGACCCTTGAGCTGCGCGATCACATAGAGCTCTCCCCTCGGGTGCAGCTCCATCGTCGCGACCCGATCGCCCTGGCTGTTGCGGATCGAATAGATGCGGGTGCCGCCGAGCATGACGTGGCGCACGTAGCTCGACACGCAATGGTGCATCGCCTTGCCTTCGATGAAGAGATCGCGGCCGGATTGCAGGGCGGTGAACTCGTAGCTCCCCTCGACCCACGTTTCCGGCAGCGGCCCGTAATCCCGCCGATCGTCAAAGCCGAAGCCCTGCCGTGCGAGGAAGTCCTTCTCGGACTTCTCCTTGGCGAGGTCGGCGTGCCAACGCTCGGTGGCAGCGATCGCCGATCGGAAAGACCAGTCGGGATTGAGGCCTCCTGTGCCATAGCGCAGCATGTCGATGATCTGCCGAATGTGATCCTCGGGGTTCTTCATGCCGTCGCGGATCGCCACCGAGACGGTCTTCGCTGCCCACTCCCACGAGGCTCTGCGCTTTGTCTCGTTCCCGGCGAGCAACATGTCGTTCTGTTGCTTCCAGTTCCGCAGGAAGCGCAGCCACACCACTTGCTCGCCCGATTTCGGGGGGATCGCCTGGGCCAAGGTCGAGGGCGCGATCTGCCGCAGGGCGAGGATCGTCTGGAAATTCGAGGGGATGCAGCCCGATCCTGTGAGGGCGCGGACCTGCAATGGCCCGTTGAATTCCGCCAGCATGTCGCGGAGCTTGAGCCCACGATTGACGGCCGAGCCGAAGCGGTTGGCGACCATGACGCGCTCGTGGGGCCGCCGAGGTATCACGCCCCAAGGGGCGAAGACGATCAGCGCGGGGCACTGTTCTAGATACTGGATCGCATAGCGGTGCGTGCGCGCCATCAGCACCGCGAGGCGCTCAACCCCTTGGTTGGGGTAAAGCTGCCGGGCGCGGACCATGGCGTCGCCTTCCCAAGAGGTGTCGATCGAGGGGAGTGTTTCGCTCATGGCCGTCCTCGCTTGCCGAACGGGCGGCTTGGCCACCTCGACTTCTTCTTGGGCTCAGGCTCGCCCTCGGCCTTCGCGAGCAGCCGGCGTCGGAAGGCTTCCTCGTCCTTTGTGAGGTGCCGCAGCTTCTTGATGTTGCCGATATCGCTCCCGGCCGTGGTGATCCGCTTGTCACCGCCTCGGCCGAAGGTCTTCGTCTTGTGCTCGGTGATCAGCAACAGGTCGATGTGATCCGGGCTGTTGGCCGGCGGGATCGTGTCGCCGGTCTCGGGATCAATCGGACGCAGTTCGAGCGCAGGGTTGTGATCGAACTGCACTTGCTCGATCGTCAGCCCCATCCGCCGCAGGGCCGCGATCAGCTTGACGCGATCAGGGATGGCCTTGCGTTTCTTCATCGCCGGAAGACCTGCGTCCACAAGACGATCTTGTTGTCGATGATCGAGCGCAGCCGCCGCCACGAGCGGCGGCCACCGCGCTCGCGGATATCCTCGTCCCGGTATTGCCGCGTCAGCCGAGTGAGCGCCGTCCAGACTTTGTGCTTGGTCGCCTCGCCGCGATCGAAGCGCTGGATCATCATCAGATCGTACAGCTCTGCGCCTCGGATATAGCGTCGGTTGTTCCACGCTCGGACGCATTTTCGGCTACAGAACTCGGCCGCCTTGCGGCCCTGCTCGAAGCTCTCGCCGCAATTCAGGCAGACGCACACGCGCGAAGGCCGGCTCGGAACTGACGGCCCGTCTTCTGGCGATCGTTCTAGAATTTTTCCGCTCACCGGATACCTCCGGCGGCCTCGATCGCCTGCCGCTTACAGCGATCCCAGGCGCGGTTTGCCTGCCTGCCCTTCTTGGCAGCGAAGCCAGCCGCGACGCTGTAGCGGTAGATGATCTCTTGGTGGACCCCGCCCCCGTTGGCCTTGGCGCATTCGACGCCCTCGGCGTCGATCTGCACGCAGATCATGCGCGCAGCCTCGTAGGCTTCCTCGGCTCGGCGCTTCATCAACTTCGCCTTGCGGGAGACGAGCCGCCAGTGGGCCGAGCATATCCATTCCGTGTGGCCGGCGGGGAGCCGGCGGGCAGCGGTCGTGCGCCGGCAGAAGGGGACGAGGCATCCGATCCTGTCGGTCATTGCTTCGCCTTCCACATGCCGTGGCCTGCCCGCTCGATCACGGCGGCCCGCCTCACAGGCCCGAGATCGGCCACGATCGCCGCGTCGATCGCCTTGCCGACTTCATCGAGCACCCGATCCCGCAGGGCCTTGCTGCCGCCCGCCATGGCCTTGATGATCGCGTCGCTTGCGGCGCTTTCGATCGCGAGGGCTGCGCGGACGAATTCGTCATCGAGCGCCGCCTGGATCAGATCGGCGTTAGGCATTGCCACCCTCCTTGACGAGGCGCTGCACATTCACGTTCTGGCGCTTGATCGTCCAACCGTCGCCGGCTGCGCTCTTGCCGTTCAGCCGGCCCCAGGCGAAGACCTCGAACTCGCCGCGCCGCATCACGTCGGGGATGCCGGCCCCGATCCCTTCGACCCACAAGCGACGGCCAGCGAAGCGGCCAGCCGTGACCCGATAGATCGCGCCAACCTCGATCGTGCATTCGGCTTTCAGGCGATCGCGGACAGCCTCCTTGAGGGCCTCGGCCTCGCGGCGGGCTTCGCGCTCGCGCGCGAGGAGATCGGCCGTGGGGATGTTGTCGAAGCGATCCGTCATACGACGAGCCCCCTTGCCCATTTCAGGATTGCCGTGGCCTCGGGGCCGTCCGACTTTTCCAGCCGGCGCTCGATCTCTTGGACCGCGTAGAACAAGGCGTCGTCCTTGCTCTCGGCGAACTTCCCCCACTTCGCGCCGACCTTGTAGGAACTGCCGTGGCCGCCGCAGTTGAAGCTTGCCGACCACATCCAAAGGCCGTTGTCGTGGCGGTGCAGCTCGATCTCGGCCTGATGCCAGGCGAGGCGCTTGTGCGGCAGGACAAAGGAAACGTCGGCCTCGCCTTGGACAACCGGCCCGTCGCGATCGACGGGCACGATCACCGGGGGTTTGTGCAGGGCGTCGAAGAGATCACGCATCGCCGGCCCCCACGTCGAAGGGGACGAGCGGCCCGAGCTTCACGCCGCGACCGTGGCGCGGCGAGCCGTCCTGCGCGAGCGCGAGGCAGAAGACCGGCTTGCCGACTTCCCGCAGGATCGCCTTGACTGCCGTAGCGTGGACCCGCAGGCGATCGGGCAGCGCGCCCCAGGCGGCCACGATGACCTCGGCGTCCATGGCATAACGCCGGATCGTTTCCCGATTGACCGGGCTGCACGGGAAGATATCGGGGTCGAGCAAGGCCGCCGGATCGGTCGCGCGATAATCCATGACGTTCGCCTTGACGTAGGCGTAGAGGCCGAGGCGATTGTAGGTGTAAAGCCACTCGCGGCGGACGGTCGGATCATCGACCGAGGCGTCAGCCGTGGACGGGTTCATGCCGATCCACAGGGCGAAGGGCGTCCAGCCGTAGCCGAGCTTGCGGCGGGCGAGGATCGTGCGCCGCTTGCCGTCCCCGCTAAAGAACGCCTGCCCTTCCATGTCGGCCGGGATCGGCCACCGGGTCTTGCCGCCCGGATCGTGCAGATCGGCACTCATTTCCTTTTCCTCGCAAAGTCGGAAAGCCTCGGCTCCCTCGGCGGGGCGAGCCCTAAATCGAGCAGCGCGCCCTCGATCTCGTCGGACGCCTTGCGCAGCTTGGTCGCCAACTCGTGCAGCCCGTCGTAAGTGCGCGTGATCCCGGTCTGTTTGACAGCCTTGGCGGCGCGACCGAGCTGCTCCGCGTCTGCGCCCCAAGTGTTCCACGCGGGAAGCTTGATCCCGCTCGCCGCCTCGAACTCGGCGACCTGCCGCTTGAGCCCTTCCGCCTCATGCGCGCGCCGCGACGCTGCGGCCTCGACCCGAGCCTCGAAGGTCTCGTCGTGCAGCTCGCTACGGCGAGCGACCTCGGCGGCGATCACTGCCTCGTCGGCTTTGTGCGCGCGGCGCAGGAGCGCCGCGAGAAATGTGCGATCGATCGGCGCGGCGTCGGTCTTGAGGGCAAGCTTCCGGGTGGTGAATTTCTCACCGTTGAACTCGATCAGCCCCCAGGCCGGCGGGATTTCGGTCAAGTCCTTCACGACGCCCGGCGCGGTGACCAAATCCCAAAAGTCGCAGTAGGCCGCGATCTTCTCGGCTTTCTCGGGCTGCGCCCTCTCTTTCTGCCAATCCGAGCGGCTGACCTTGATCTCGATCCCGTGCAGCGTCAGCCCGCGCGAGGGCCACAGGGACATCGCGAGGGCATCGGCGAAGCGCGTGTGCCTCGCGCCCGTGGCGTCGCCTACCTCGAAGAGCAGCGCCCACTCGGGCTGCGCGTAAAGGCGACGCAGCCCGAGCTTGATATCGGAGGCGGTGACAGCCTTGCTCAACGCCACCTCCTTGCGTCCGCCATGGCGCGGAAGTCGCGCATCGCGCGCTCGGCGTCGCGCAGGCTCGCGGCCAGCCGGCGCATCGCGTATTCATGATCCGCGAGCAGCCGGCGCACCCGCCGCCAGGCGAGGAATTCTGGCGTGATCCCGTGCTTCGCCTTGCACGCATCGATCCGCCGGCCGAGATCGGCGAGGGCTTCGCGTTCCGGGCTCATTGACGGCACTCCTTCGCCGTGAGGACGATCACCGGGCGATACCAGTTGATCTTGATGTTCTTCGGCGGGGTCTCGCCCCGCTTCTTCATGGCGTCGATCTCGTCGTCGCTCGGGGCGTTGGGATCGTATTCGCCGATCATCCAGACCGGCTTCCCGCCGCGCTGCTTGAAAGCGAAATCGTGCGCGCCGTTGAGGCGCTTCCAGCGTTTGCCCGGCTTCGTGCCGGTCGGCATGGAGGCGCTGTATTCCAGCAGCTCGTTGAACTCGCGCAGCGAAAGGCGCAGCCTCGGCAGGTCGCGGATGAACCTGTCCTTGATCACGAGCGCCTCCCGATCTTGCCGACCTTGGCGCGCCGGAAGAATTCCTCGCCGACCTCGGGGATATCGCTGGTATCGACCGGATCGCCCCACAGCTTCGGCATGAACACGTCGGCCGGGCCGTCATAGTCGATTGCGGTGATGACGAAGTGCCGGACGAAGGGGAGGAACGCGGCATAGGTCCGCGCGCCGCCGGCAATCCAGATCGGCAGCGCCGGGTCCATCGTGTGGCACATCTTGAGAAGGCCCTCGGGATCGATATCCCGGCCCCACCCGATCTTGATCCGATCGGGCCGCAGGTTGGGCATGGTGTCGTAGGTCCGGCCGCCGACGATCACGAAGCCGGGCGTCGTCATGCGCTTGAACCATGCAAGGTCCGCCGGATCGTGCCAGGGCAGCTTGCCGCCGAGGCCGAGCTGCCCGCTGCGGCCCACGGCCGCTATGAGGCGCACGTCCATCACGAGCGCCCCCAATGCGTCGGATCGTCCATGAACTCGCGGACGCGGCGCTCGACAGCCTGCGCCTCTTCGGCGATCGCCCGCGCGGGGCGGGTGACTACCGCGCAGAGCGCCCACCCGATCCACGATCCGACAGTCAGCCCGATCAAGAGCCAAGCCCACCAAGGCAGTGCGCTATGCATTGTTCCCCTCCAAGGTATCGATGTTGCCGAGGCGCGGCGCGAGGCTGTAGGCGGCGACCCAAGGGTTCGCCGACCAGAGATCGCCGCCGTGCAGGTTGTTGATCAGGTCGCGGTAGACGAGGCGCGGATCGGGGTGATTACCGATCATGAGGCGGCCCTTGGGCGCATTCACGCCACAGAGCAGTTCCGCGCCGGGCAGGTAAAAAATATCGGGCACGTCGCCGTCGTCCTCGACAATGCCCTCGGCGAGCGCGTCGGCGTAGCTGATATCCTGCAACCGCTCGATCCGAACGTCGGTCACGAGCAGCGTGAGGCGCGACGCCCATCGCGGCATGTGAAGGCCGGGGTACTTGATCGCCTTCCGTGCTGCGCGCGAGCGGTCCACCATGCGGAAGTAGGAAACGAGCGCGGCATCAGGAATTTCGCCCGTGTTCGGACCCGTGTCGCGCAGTGCCTTGTCGGCGATAAATCGGAGTTGGCAGTCGTGGCCGTCTGACCAGAACTCGAACGCCTCGCGGACATACAGCCGGTCGCCGGCTGCAATCGGCAATTTGAACGCCTTCGAGTAGGCATTGAACCGACCGATGCGGAATTGCCAAAGTCGCCCGTTTTGCGCGGCGTAGCCTTCCTTTGGAGCGAGACGCGGGGCCTCGGCGCACGCAAGCGCAGAGGGCTCGATGCCGCTGACATCGAGCAAGCGCCGCGTCTGCGTCTTGCCCTTGCCTGGGCGAGCGATCTCGCGCAGGAGCCCTTGGACCATCGGCGGCGAGAAGAGGATCGGAAGGTCAGCCATCGCCGCTGTCCTTCCTGCCGGCGATCCGGCAGTTGCCGATCCGGCCGGCATTCATCTGGCCCGCCGCGTGACGTTCCAGCAGCATCCGCCCCATGGGGCCGGAGAACTTCGCGCACGAGAAACCGCCGGCTCCGGCGGTGAAGAAAATGCACGTGTTCTTCCCCTCGCCGACGCGGCAGATCGAGCGCTCCCACCCCTCGGGGATCGCCGCCAAGTTGCCGTCGCTGTAGTAGACAGCCGGCGTGTCCTCGGCATCGCGAGCGATCAGCGCGAAGCGATCCTCGGCGATCTCGACCTCGATCCGCCGGGAATTGAGGTTGTGCATGTGCTGCTCGAAATAATAGAGCACATTCGAGAAACCCCACCGGAACGAGGGCATCTTCGAGATCAAGATGCCCTCGCCTCGCGTCTCGAAGATCAGCTCGTATTCCGATGCCGGATCGGCGCGCAGCGCTATGCTGTCCCCGCGCGCGTCCATGCTTGTTGGCTTGCCCTTGAGGCGCTCGGCAGCGTCCCAAAAGTCGGCGCTGATATCGCGCGTCGATCCATCCTCGGCCGTGAGCGTCCACGGCCTTTGCCAGCCGAGATATTCGAGGGTGCCGATCATTGGCCACCTCCGACGACGCTGCGCTTGAAGAGATCGGGCTCGGCCGCCTGGGCGCGGCGATAGTCCTCGGCGATCGCCGTCATGATGCCGATCCGCCGGGTCGCCTCGGCGGTCTTCATCTTGCCAGCGCTGATCAGCCGCCGGTAAACCCGGTGCCGATAGGCGACTTCCTTCTCGACCTCGCGGAGCTTGTCGAAGACGGTGAATTCGGGAGCCTGATCACGCATCGCTGTGATCCCCGTCGTCCGCGAGCGGCAGCGGCGGCGAAAAGCCGATCGGCACCGCCTTAATATGGTTCGGGTTGTCGGCCGTATCCCCGCAGATCGAGCAGTCCCCCATGTGCATCACCGAGGGGCTGTAGTGGTGCGGGCCGGGATCGTCGGGCTGCGGCGCGTCGATCGGCCAGATGAAATCGGGGCCGAGGGGCGTGAAGCGGCCGGGGGTGTTGAAGTTCTCGGTTCGCCTGATCCAGACCTCGCCGGCCTCGTTGTCGTAGACGATGGCCTCGGAGAGATTTTCTTCGAAGCGACCAGTCATCAGGACGCGGTAATAACCGCCCTTGTAATGCCGGTGCGTCGGCCGCCATGCCGGCGGCAGATCGGCGGGCCGCTCGACCCCGAGATCGGCGAATACATCGCCGCTGCTCGGCACCACGATCTCGGCGACCGTGTTGCCGATCTTGCCCGCGAGGTTCGGGTAATTGAGCCGCACCCACTCGGCCGCGCTCGCCAGATCAGCCTCGCCGTTGATCCTGCGGATCAAGACCTCAAGCGCGCTGTCGAGATCGGCCGACAGGCCATCGATCTTGTCCTGCGCCTGATCAAGCTGATCGAGCAACCAGACATCGAGATTGGCGAGGTCGGGCTGCACCAATTCGTTGCCGGGGTTCCCGTTGCGCCACCGCTCGATAGCGCGCATGTGCGCTTTCCACCGCAGATCGAAAAGCTGCTGGTGTTCAAGCACCTCCATTTCGAGTTCGGAGATCCTGTTCTTGCGCTTGGTCAGCTCTTCGCCCACGACGAGCATCTTCGACGCCGCCGCCGCGAGGGCGGTGGACATGGACGAGGTGTTGATCTGATCCCGCCTGCGGGCCTCGCGCGCCTCTTCCTGATAGCGATTGTTCGCTTCGAGCAGCTCGGCCACGCGGCGCTCGTGTTCCTCGCGCGGCACGCCGCTATTCAGCTCGATGAACACCGCCTCGCGTTCGCACCCCTGGCATGGCTTCCAGTCTTCGCTATCGACGCACGGCGTCATGCCGCGCCGCTCGCACGAGCGCCGGCAGGCCGTCGCTGCGCGGGACTTGAAAAGTTCGTCTTCGGTCATTTTCGTGGGCCTCGTGGGTGGGGGAGCCGGCCGCCGCCGCGCGACCGGCTCGGGTCGCTATTCGGACTTGCTGTCGCTGCCCTCGGCGGCGTCGGTCTTGCCCCGCCGCGTGACCGGATCAGCGCGGAATTCTTCGACGCGCAGCCCTGCCTCGGTCAGCGCTTCGAGCTTGCCGCCCTCGGCCTCGACCACCGCATCGAGCTTGGCGCGGTGGCCTTTCAGATCGTGCGGATCGATCGGGATGAAGCCCCTGATCGTGATGTTGATACCCTTCTCCGTTGCCATCCTTTTTCTCCTTGGAAATGGCGTTGCAAAATCAGTGCTTGGCCACGCCGGCAGGCGCGACCGCAGGCTCTTCCTCGATCGGTTCGTTGAGGCGCTTGCTGACGAGCCCGGCGAGCGTGAGCTGCGCGTGGTTGGCGAGGTTGGCGCGGTCTTGGCCGGGGTTGCTGGCCTGCACGATCAGGTCGGCCAGGGCGCGGCAATACTGCGTGACCATGACCACGCGGTCGCCTTCCACGCCCTCGCCGTGCTCGGCGATCCACTCGTTCGCGGCTAGGATAAGCTGGCAGTGAAGGCAGGCTTCGACGGCCATCAGCTTGCCCCTCCGACAAGCCGGATCAGCGCGTCGTTGCTGGCGCTGGCGAGCCGATCGTTGGCCTCGATCTCGCGGGCGGCGTGAGCCTTCGCCTCGGCCACGTCACGCTCGATCCGGCTGCGCAAGGCGATGAATGCCCGCTCGGCCTCGAAAAGCTCGTCTTCGAGCGCGCGGACCTTCTCGTCGCGCTCGCGCCGGATCGCGAGCACGTTGAGGCTGTGCTTCTCGATCGCGCTGCGGTGGACGGCGGTCACGTCGGCGATCGCCACCGAGGCGAGCTTCACCGGGGCAGGCGCGGGTGCCTCGGCCGGCTGCGCCTCGGCGCGCAGCGCCTCGTCGGTGGCGAGCATGGCTGCGCCGAGCATTCTTCTCTCAGCCTGCATTGGTCGCGCCCTCCGCTTCGATCACGGCCGGCGGGATCACCACACCCGGCAGGTTGCCCTCGATCAGCTCGGCGATGGCTTTCAGAATGCCGGCCGCCGACCGCGCCTGCGCCTCGTTGCGCTTGATCCGCGAGTGGAAATCGTGGGCGGCGCGGACATCGATCTCGCTCCCGATGATCAGGCTGGATCGGCTGTCGCCCCATCCGCCTTGGTGCGGTGCCGGCCGAGCGCTCTTCCACTCGCCGTCGTAGTCACCCCCGTAGCCAGCCGCCTTGGCGATCTCGTCTTCGCTCGCCTCGATCAGGTAGCCGGCGTGGGTCTTGCCGATGATCTTCATGTTGAACTCCTTGGGATTGATGGGGCGGGCCGGCAGTGCGGCCCGCCGGCTGATCACAGGTCGGGCGACTTCTTCACCGGCCACGCGTCCATCCTGTCGGCGTGGCCCTCGACAAGGGCCGCGAGCTGCTCGTCCCCGCCGTCATTGCGGACGGCGCGGGCGTAGAGGCGAAGGAGCCGCGCCGCGTGCTTGTCCTGCCCCCGCAGGAGGAAGACCGGCTCGGCCTCGGGAATGAGCCCGGCCGGGTCTTGGATGCGGTCGTAATCGGGGCGAGCGTGCAGCATGGGTCAGCCTTCCTCGCCCGGCTCGCGCAGGGCCTCGCCCTTGAAGCCCTTGGTCCAGGCGTCGGCCTCGGCCTGCCGCTCCTTCGCCTTGAACTCGGCCGGCATTGCCTTGGGGGTCATGCCCTTGGCCTTGGCTTCCTCGCCGCGCGCATAGGCGGCGTCGATCGCTGCGGCGATCTGTTCCGGCGTGCGCTCGTCCTTGGCTTCCTCGGCCTTGGCGGGCTTCTCCTTGGCGGCCTTGCCGCCCTCGGCCTGCTTGCCCTCGCCTGCGGCCTTGCCGCCCTCGGCAGGCTGCTTGTCGCCGCCCTCGGCCGTCGCCTCGGTGCCGGCGTCCTTGCCCGCCTGATCCCCTTCCTCGGCTTGCTTGTCGTGGTCGGGGATTTCGTCGTTCAAGGGGTTCTCGACCACCTTGTGATCGGCCTCGGGCTTGCCGAACATGCTCTCGACCGTCTCTTCCCCGTTCTTGAGCGTCATGAACATCGCGCGCAGGGTGGCGATATGGTCGGTCTTGATCTCGCGCTCGCCATCGACGCCGAGGGCTTCGAAGATTTGCTCCGGCGTGACGCCGAAGTTGGCGAAGGCTTTGATCGCCTTGTCGCGATTGGCGGAAAGCGTCTCGGCTGTGCCGGCGACGATCTTGCGGGCGGCCATGTAGGCGGGGCGATAGACGCCGCGCGGGATGCCGGCGAGGACCGCGTTGCGCTTGGCGATCGCGCAGGCGGCGTTCGACGTGACGTTGATCATGTCGTCGGAAAAGAGGTAGCCGCCGCTAGTCGAAATGCGCCGCCGGACGGTCGCCTTCGACGCCATGTTCGTCTCAAGATCGAGGAAGATGCCCTCGGCCTCGACATACTTTTCGACGCGGTTGACCGCGATCACGCGGGCCTCGATCCGGCAGTTGCCGTAGCATTGCGCGGCGATCTCGGCGAGGCGGATCGACGGCCCCTCGATCGGCTTGTTTTCCTCTTCCGGTTGCTGGTTCGCCTGGGCGTTCCGGCTGCGCTGTTTCTTCTTGCGGACGAGGGCGTAGAGGCATTCCTCGGCGGTGTCCTCGTCCAGCGTGGCAAGGGTCGTGATGTTGCCAATCACGCGCTGGATCGAGCGCGGGAATTGCTTCGCGGTCACGATCTGTGCGTCCAACTCGGCGCGGACGATCGTGCTAAGGCCGGCGGTGTCGATCATCTGCGGCACGCTCGCGCGCTGCTCGATGACTTCGCCGTCTTGGTTGGTCTGGTCGGTCATTGAAGATTTTCCTCGTGGAAGGGCCTGCCCTTGCGGGCAGGCAAAAGCCGAAATGAAATCAACGGGTGGGGGCGCGCTCGGACGGGTCGCTCGGGCCGCCGGGGCGCTTGACGGCGATCTTCACCGCGCCTGCCTCGACCACCTCGATCCGGTCCTCGTCGTACCAATGGCTGTCGCGGGTGGTGCCGTCTTCCTTGACCGGCGGCGTGATGCAGAATTGCGTGCAGCCGGTCAGATAATCGGCCCGGCCGGTAGCGATGCCGGCGAAGCCGGTGATGGTGTCCTTGACGCGATCGCCGAGGTTGACTGTGCTCATGGTGGATTGCTCCTGTTGTGGGTTGGTCAGCGGTATTGCGCCTTCGTGTCCTCGTAGATGCGGACGCCGGGAAGGCTCCGGCCGCCGCCCTTCACGAAGGCGCGCACGGCCTTCGTCAGCTCTGCGTCACTGATGAAGTGAGCGATCCGATCGAACGGGATTTGCTCCCGGTTCTTGATCTCGAAGGTCCACTCGGTCTTGAGGGTGCTGACGCCGCCGCCGGCCATGCGCGTGCGTGCCAAGTCCGCGGCCTTTTCCTCGGAGGCCTGCTGCGCGAGATCGGCCCGCGTCTCGGCCTGCGCCGCCTGCTCAAGGGCAAGCTCGGTGTGGAAATCCTTTCCCGCTTCCTCGGCGGCCTCGGCCTCGCGCAGCTTGCGCTCGGCTTCCTCGCGGGCGATCCGCGCCGCTTCCTCGCGGCGCTCGCGCTCGGCTTGGGCCTTGGCATCCAGATACTTCTTGCCGCGCCGTTCGAGGACTTCCTTCCCCTTGTTGAGCCGATCCGTCAGGGCGGCGAAGAACGCATCGATCGTCCTGCCCGCTTCGAGGTGGGGGTCTTTTTCCTTTTTGCGGTCGGCCTCGGCATCGCGAGCCACGTCGCGGATGCCTTTGATGATCTCGCCGAGCTTGGAATTCTCGTCGTCGGTCGTGATCTCGGACGGCAGCTCGTCGCGGGCCTTGGTCAGGATCGCGGCCACGCGCTCGGTCAGCGCCTCGTAATCGAGCGGCAGGCGCTCGGCGAGCGTCATGGGCGGATTGTTGCCGCCGATCCGTGCGCGTTCGTTTTCAGCAAGGTCGTTCTGCGTCATCGGGATTTCCTCGTCAGAAATGGCGGCTGTGGGCCGCCTCCATGTCCTCGGGCGTGATCTCGGCCAGGGGCTCGTATTCGATCCACGCAGCCCCGGTGCCGAAGCGGTCGCGGAAGTTCACGAAGTTGCGGCGCGCCTGCTCGACAAAGGAGCGAGCGTCGTCCAGCAGCGGATTGGTGGGGGAGACGCTGCCGCTCCACACGAGCGGCGGGCCGTCGCTTGCCCAAAAGACCCACACGAAGGCGAAGTCGCGGGCGGCCAAAACCATGTCGAGCCACCTCGGCTCGGGCTCGTCCGTGCCGAAGACCGCGCCGGCCCTGATCATGTCGGGGATCAGCTTCCGGGCTTCGAGGTAGGTTTCGGCCTGCACCCCGTAGCGGAAGCTGCGGATCGCGCGCAGGCAAAGGACTTTGAAGGGCAGCGGGCGCTTGATCGCGATCGACTTGATGTCCACGATCGCGCGCGGCTTGAAATAGTCGAAGCGGGCTTTGCAGCGCACCGGCTTCCCGTCGATCTCGACCGTCCAGAAAACCGAGACCTCGGGATAGCCGCTGGTCAGCGAGTTCGCGAGATCGGGATGGGCGCGGATCATGCCGGCGGCGAGCGCTGCGCGGTCGTAGTGCTCGCCCGACAGGACTGTCTCGCCGCGCGGAGCGAGGATCGCCCGCACCTTTTCCGTCAGCCTTTCGAGATCGTCCGGCCGGCGGACGAAGGACCGCTTGAACGCCTCGCTGCCCTCAAGCGCCGCCTTGTGGACGCCGCGCCCGAGGGCGCGAGCCGGCGTGTCCTTGTCGGACACTCGAGCCGGGTTGAGGTGCGACCCATGCCAGTAGGCTTCCGGTGCCTGGGCGAGCAGCTTGTGATCGCTCGACCCGAGGGCAGGGTCTTGACGGTAGATCGCCTCGTCCAAGCCGAAGTAGATGCCGTCCTTGTGCTCGAAAGGCGCGGACATCACTGCGCGTCCTCGGCGACGGCGGGCGTCTCGGGCTCGCGCCGAACCTTTGACAGAGGCGCGACCACTCGCCTCGGCTCTTCGGCGCGGCTGATCTCGATCCAAACTTCATCGCCGGCCATGCCGAGGATTGACGCGCCGAAGGTGTGCGTCTCGTCGGGGGTGTATTCGACCACCTCGCCGATCTCGAAGTTCGGCCGCAGCATGGTCACGACCTCGGGGTCCACGTTGACGCTGCCGTAGTGCCCTTCGATCTCGACCGAGACGACCGATCCGACGCCGCCCTTCGAGGGGTAGCGAACGGTCGCTTTGACTGAGACGATATCGCCGGTCTTGTATCGGGTGTTCACAGCTTGCTCCTGTCTTCGATGCCGTAGCCGTCAGCGCTGCGCTGCTGATCCGGCCGCTCGGCGAATTGCGTGTTGAGGTTGATGAAGGCGGCGAGCAGGTCGAACCGCTCTTGCTCGTCCGGCGTGAGCGGGTGGTTGCGGTGGGCCTTCTCGATCAGCTCGCGATCAGCGGGCGTAAGGTGGAATTCGAGGGTGCCCATCAAGCGCCCTCCCCTTCGCCGCGCAGGAAGGTCACCACCTCGTCCCAATTGTGGGACACGTCCGCGAGGACGCCCTTCGCGGTCTCTTCCTGGCTGACGCGGGCGTCCCACGCCTCGCGGTCGATCAGCTCGTCAAGCTCGGCCTCGATCAAGCCCTCGATCGTCGGAGGATCGAGAGCGTCCAATTCCCACGAGCTGTCGCCGAATTGCTCGATGTAGCCTCCCGACCGGCTGTCGGTTTCCTTTGCCGGGTTCGGCGGCGGATCGTGTTCCTCGATCTGCTCCCAATTCAGCGCGAGCCGGCGGACCTCGACCTCGCGGCCGGCGAACATGGACAGCCGATCGGCATTGTCCCGCGTCATGTCGATGCCGGACGGATCGTGGTCGCCGAGGTGCAAGACGATCGGGGTCAGCCCGGCGCGGAAGATGCGGCGAAAGCGCAAGCCGGCGGCATACTGCTCCGATTGCGACGAGTATCCCCGGCAGGCGAAGTAGGGCACGCGGTAGCGCTCACAGATCGGCTCGATCACGCCTACAAGCGCGTCCTTCTCGATCCAGACCTCGGGGCGGTAGTGCTGCCCCTGCCAGATATCCTCCTGATACTGCTCGGCCACCGCGTCGATGATCTGCGACGGGCTGTCCCACACATTGGGCTTGCGGACGTTGCGGGTGCGGTCCTCGATCGCCGACCAATCGATAAGGCCGGCCAGGCGGCCGGCGTTCACGATCGAGCCGAGGCGCTTGTATTCGGTCTGCTTGTTGGCGATCAGATCGCGGCTGACGAATTGGTAGTAGAGCTGGCGCAGCGTGAGCGTGAAACCCTGCCGCTGATACTCGGCAATGATCGCGTTCGCCTGCCGGATCACCTCCTGATGGGGTTCCGAGAAGGGCTTCTCGATAAATGCTTCGCGCGCCATCGTCCGCCCCTAGCGATCGAAGCTGACGATGCAGGCGCGAACCATCGTGCCGGCGGACTTGAAGGCCCCGGCCGGCAGCTCTTCGAACTCGCCGCCCCATGCCGCGACCTGATCGCGGAAGGCCGTGGCCTTCCGATCCGAGCGATAGAGGACGCTCTGCGACATGATCCCGACGAGCCGGCCACCGGGCTTGAGGAACTTCGCCGCGTGCAGGACATGATCGATATCCGCCTGCTTGGCGAAGGGCGGGTTCATGACCACGCGATCATGCGGGGACAACCCGTGCAGGGACAGAAAGTCCGCGTGGATGATCGACCGGAAGCCCCTGCGCTTAAGCGCCTCGACGCGCTTCGCGTCGATCTCGATGCACATGACCTCGCCGCCGGCATCCAAGACCTCGGAAGCGATGTTGCCGAGGCCGGCGCTCGGCTCGATCACGCCCATCCCGTGCTTGATGCCCGCCATCGCGACGATCCGCTCCGCGAGATCGGGCGGCGTGTCGAATTGGCCGAAGTCCTGTTTCGTCCGCTGATAGGTGCCGGTCAGAAGGATCGGCTCGATAGCCTCGGCCGCATCGCCCTCGAAGAGGTGCGCGCCGGCCTTCTTGTTCCATTTCCCGCCGGCTGCGGTCAGCACTTTGTTGACCGCTTCGTAGGTCTTGCGGTCGAGCTGCCCAGGCGGCAGGCGGAAGGCATTTCCGTCCGTCTCGGCCTGCGCGAGGATGTCAAGCACCGTGGCTTCAATGAGCATTGTCAGTCTCTTCGCTGGAATTGGGGGTGGAGTGGGCGGCGGAAGCCGCCGCCCGAGCGCGACCGGCTACTTGCCGTATTGCGCCTGGATCGCCGGCTTCGCGCGCGCTACCGCCGTGATGAAGGCCGCGAGCGCCTTCTGATCCGTGATCCGATCAGAATTCACGTAGACCTTGGCGAGCCACGTCACGGTGCTCTTCCCTGAGAACCACCCCTGCAAAGACTTCGCGTAGGTGCCGCTCGGGATTTTGCTGTAGGTGTAGAGCGGCTTCCCCTGCGGATCGGTGGCGTTGTCGAAATCCCGGTCGTTGACGCCGACCAAGGCGAGGCCGTCGCCGAATTGCTCGTCCGCCTGCCGGACAAGGCTATTGCCGAGCGCGGCGGGCTGCAAAACGCACGTCGTCTCGTTGGCGGCGACCGAGGCCAGGGCGATGACGCCGCTCTCGTTCTTGACCGGCACCTCGCCGTAATCGCTGTCCTGCGCCACGAAGTTCTGCCAGATCAGCCAAGCGCCCGAGCCGGTGTCGCCGAGGGCGATCGAGTAGCCGTTCGCCTTGGGGCTGCTTTCCAGATCCCCGATATCGTCCACGCCGCTCTCCTTCGAGCAGAGGGCGTGCAGATACTCGCGGTGCAGATCGGCGATCGGCTTCAAGGAGGCCGCCGCACCGGGGTTCTGGCGCTTGAGGACGGCAGCGCCGTCCGGCTGGCCGATCATGGCGTCGCAGCCCTCGCCGAGGACCGTGCGCTGAATGTTGCCCCACGTGCCGCCGGTATCCATCACAACGCGGACGCTGATATTGGGGTCGCCTTTTGCCATCCCGGCGATCATTTTGCCGGCCTCGGCATAGGGGCCGCCGTCGATCCCGGTGCAGAGCTTGATTTCAGTCGGGGCGGCGAAGGCGTGGCTCGCGAAAAGCGCCAGGCTCGAAGCCGCAAGGAGGGAGAGAGTGCGCATCAAAATTTCCTCGATTTGATGGTTGCTGATTTCATTGCCGGGCGGAACGCCACCGCCCGAACCGGACGCCGAGGGTGAAGACCACCGCCGTCCAGCAGGTGCCGAGAACGAGCTCCGGCAGGCTATTGATGACGGCGATCCACACCGGCACCTCCTTCGTCATGGCGCGGGGGCCGCCCGCGCGCGGATGCCTAAGCTCGCTACTCGGCGAAGCTCGTGCAGTTCGGGGTTTCGCAGTGGGCCTTGAGGCCCGCCTGCATGAAGCTGTAGTGCAGTGGCCGGCGGCAGCTCGGGCACGGGATCGTGCCGCTGGCCTCGCCTGCCGGGATCGCCCGGATCGCCGCCGCGTGCCGCCAGAAGGCGGCCGAGGCGAAGGCGGCGTCGAAGTCGATCGGATCAGGGCGCATCATTCGGCCGCCCTCGCTGCATAGGGCGGCGGGCCGTTGTCCTCGCCGTAGCCGCCCTCGGTTTCGAGGATCGAGACGCGGGCGACCGTGATCGCCTTCTCCTTGACGATCGAGCGCTGCACGCCCCACCGGGGCATCAGGATGATCGTCCGGACCTTGCGGGTGACGCCCACGATCCGTTGGGCCTCGCCGTCCATGGTGGTGCTGTGCCCGGCCATTTCAGCAAATCACATCGATCGCGGCGGCAGCGGCACCCATGAACTCGGGACCGGCGAAGAGGGACGCGGCGACGATGCAATTCAGGATAGCGCCCTTGCGCTTGCGCGCGGCCTTGGCGAGCCTCGCCGCCTTCGCCCCGAGAAGGGCGATCAGGAACGGGTCGAATTTGGCCTCGGCAAGCGTGAGCGCGACGCTGCGGGCGCTGTCGATATCTGCCGAGGACGCCCGCAGCGTGCTCGTCATGTAGGCTAGAGATTTGGCGCGCTGATACGCAGCCATTTCCGGTGACGGATTGACGAATTTGACTTCCATGATGCCCTGCCGCATTTCCTGAAAAGCTGTTCTGATTTTGGGTAGGTCCGAGGGGCGCGGGCCTCGTATTCCGCGCCCCTCGGCAGGTCCGCCGCTAGGCGACCTTGTCGAGAAGCTTGCGGGCTTCGCTTTCCAGCTCGATCCGATCGTCGGTCTGCTGGATATCGCGGGCGACGGCGCTGATACCCTGCGCCAAGTCCCAAACCGTCCGGGCCGGGCGGCCTTCCTCTTTCTCGACCGCTTCGAGCACCGCCGTGGCGCGCGCGCGGCTGAATTTCCGCGAGGCGAGGAATTCGAGCGCTTCGTCGTTGTCGGCCGCGATCTTCGCGGCCTTGGCCTTGGCGACGCCCTCGATCAGCTTCGTGCTCGATCCGCTGGCGAAGCTCGCGAGGGCCGGCCGGGCCTCTTCGATGAAGCGCGTCGGGGCGAGCTTGCTGTGGCGCATCGTGATCTCTTCGAAGCCCTCGACCCCCCACATGAGGCGATTGCAGCAAATCGCCCGCAGGTAGAAAGCCGCGAGCTTGAGCGCTCCCGATCCGACCTCGGAATTGGTGATGTAGAAACCCCGGAAGACAAGGTCCGGCTCGCCCGAGGGCAGCTTCCCGATCTCGATCGGGTTGCGATCGTCCACCAAGAAAATGAAGACGTCGCGGTCGCTCGCATAGAGCGTCGTGGTGTCGATCGTGACTGGGTGGTTGGGGTCATAGCGCATGGTGCGCCAATCGAGCAGGCCGGGCACCTTCCACCGCTCGTCGCCCAGGCCGTTGCCGGCGACCTGCTGGACCGCAGCGACCACCTCGTGATCGTAGATGCGGCCATAGTCGGGGCCGGTCGCCGCAAGCAATTCCTCGGCGGTGCCATAGGTCTTGATGCTCTCGACGCCGCGATTATAGCGCATCCCGTATTGCAGGGCGTCCGCGACGATCTGGCTCGGCAGTTGCCGCAAGTATTTGGCGGGTGCCTGGGCGAGGCTGGCGAGCTGCCCGAAGCTCCAATGCGTCGGGGCGATTTCCTCGCCGCCGGGCAGGCCGATCGCGAGCTTGTGGAGATCGTCCTGCGTCTTGGGATCGGGGGCGATGAACTCGATCTTGCGAGTATCGAGGCGGGTTTCTTTGGTCCGCTGCGCGCGAGCCAAAACGTTGTCGCGCAGGGCATTCAGTGAGAGGAACCGCTGATCTGCGGGCCTCGCGATCCATTGCTTAGAAAGATCGCTTCTAATTTCACCCTTGCTTAAATTTCCGACCGCATAGTCCCCGGTTTGGGGTGCTTGGGTGGTGTCGATCGTCGTAATTGCGTCCATCATTCAGCTCCAATCCTGACAGCAAATCGCTGCCGTGGGACGGAACATAGATCGAATTTCCAACGCTATGCAACTGCTCCGTTGGAAATTTTTAGGGATAAACAATCATTCCCGTTGGAAGAGAATTAATCACTTTCTGAAAAAATTCGTGTCGCGCGCGTTACAGCGCCAAGCCTTGAGACGGCGACGCAAAAGGGCTCCGGCGAAAGCCCGGAGCCCTATGATAGGTAGTACCTATGTAGGTTTATATTCTACGATCCGCGCGGGATCGCGCATGTGCGCGCCCCGCGCACGCGGTAGGCAGATCAGTTTGTCAAGGGGTTGTCAGCGGCGTTTCGAGGTCGAGAAACAACCTCACAGCTCGGGTGACGATCGCCAAAATCTCGACGCCCTCGCTGCCGAGCGTCAGCGGCTCGAAGTGGTGCCGGGGATCGGCAGGCGCAGCCGTTAGCATGGTCGCCCCTTGCCACACGTAGGTCTTTCGCAGGGACAGCTCGATCGCAGGGCTCTCGCTGCCGTCGCGCCGAGCGCGGCAGACCGCGATCAGGCCGGCGCGCGGCGGGCCGAAGGCTTCGATCCACGCCTCGGCCTTGATCCCGGTCACTGTCATCCCGTCTAGGATGCCCTCGGCCCCCAGGCCGTCGCCTCGCACGTCAAAGGCGATATTCGGCATTCCGGGGTATCGCGGATCGGGCTCGATCGGGGCGGTTGTCCGCGCCGGGAAAAAGCCGGCAGCGTCGGTGCGCCAAACACCCGTCTCGCATATCCCGCCGAATTCCACAGCATTCGGATCAAGGCGACGAACCTCGCTCTGCTGGCCGGTCAAGTATTCGAAATCGCACTCAAGGCTCTTTGCCAGCAAAAGGCCGGCCTCGTCGTCGCGAACCGATTTCTTCCGGTCGATCAAAATGTCGTTGATGAAGCCCCGCTCAAGTCCAACGGATCGAGCCAAGGTGATTGCAGACTTCCCGAGCGCTTCAACACGCGCCGCCACCCTGTCCCTGCGGATTGGTTTGTTTGACATGTACTCACTCTAATCCATCCAACGGCTCTCCGGCCGTCAGTTGGGCACATATCAGATAATTCTCACGGATGCTATTGACTTTTCCAATCCCCGAGTAGGTAGGCTGCGCCCTGATTTGCAACGATCGATTGGAAGGATTTCCCATGCTTGATGCGCCGCTCGAACCGCGCATGAGGGAGTGGCTGATCGCCTTGTTTGACGCCTATTCCCAGCACACCGGCCGCACCATGGGCACGATCTCCGTTCGCATCTGCGGGGGCGATGCAGGCATGTACGACGCCCTGAAAGGTGGGGAACAGACCTTTTCGGCCTACACCTTCGATCGGACGTTGTCCGCCCTTTCCGACGCATGGCCCGACGATCTCCGCTGGCCCGAAGGCATCCCGCGCTTCGGCCGCTCGGCCGTGCGCACCAAGGCCCGCAAATCCTGATCCCTCGAAGACAGGCCCGGCGGTGGCCGGTGCCGAATGATTTCACCCACTTCGAGCAAGGAGACGCCTGGATGGCGAAACGAGCGAAAATGACCACCACGAGCGCGAAGGAAGCGCGTGGCGGTGTCAGTGCAGAAGACCTCAAGCGCGTGATCGGCGAGATCAGCCGACAGAAAAAGCACGCAAGCGAATACGCCGGCCTCGCCGGCAAAGCCACACAGGCGGCAGTCGAGCAGCACGGGCTCGAAAAGACCGCGCTGACCTTCGCCCGCCGGCTCAACGAAATGGAAGACGGCAAGCGCCAGTCGGTGCTGCGCTCGCTGATCGAGTATTCCCACAAGCTCGATTTCTTCGCGCAGCAAGACGCCTTCTCGGACCTGATCGAACTCTTCCGCGAGATCGTCGCCGAGGCGGACGCCACAGCCGACAGCGGCAAGCCGACAAAGGGCGATCCCGTCGTTTCCAGCATGGTCCAGTGACCAGTTAACCCCCCGAGCCGCGCCGGGCGATCGGCGCGGTCTCGATCACAAAGCGAGGCACTACCCAATGGCAATTTTCTCCGTCACGACCGTCATTCCGTCGAAGAGCGGTTTCGTCTGGTTTCCCGCCGAATTCGAGCAGGCAACGCTCGATGATCTCTTCGAGGACATGGCGCAGGACGGTTGCGTCAAGTGCCAGAAGATCATCCTCGAAAGCCAGGGCGGCACCCGGATCGCCCGCAAGCGCGAGCCGATGATCCTCGGCCTGCCCGGCATCGTCACGATCACGCCGATGCATATCGACTTTGTCGAAGCGGTGGACGCCAACTGATGTCCGCCAAAGAGCGCCGCCACTTCGATCCGATCACGGTCCCGGCCGAGGCCGGCCGGCGGCGCGTGCATCGGATCACGTGCTCGCGGTGCCCTGCCTTCGCTGACGTTTCCGCCAACACCCACGGCGGCTCCCGAGCCCACGACGATCTCTTCCGAGTGTGGGGGCGCAGCGGGTGGGAGATCGGAAGCAACCCGAACCGCGATCTGTGCCCCGCCTGCGCCTCGGCCAAGCGCCGCAGCGCCCACAAACCGAAAACCGAGAAGCCGATGGGCAACAAGCCAGCCCCGTTGAACGCACAGGTGATCCCGATGCCCGCAGTCCTCGCCGCCACCCCGGAAGCCCCTCGTCAGCCGAGCTTTGACGAGAAGCGGCTGATCAACGCCAAGCTCGAAGAAATCTATCTGGACGATAAGCGCGGCTACGCCCCCGGATGGACCGACAAGCGCGTCGCGGAAGACCTCGGCGTGCCCCGGAAGTGGATCGAGGATCTCCGCGAGGCGAATTTCGGGCCGGCGCAGGACAACGAGGAAATCCGGCTGGCGATCGAGGAAGCCCACACGCTTCGCAACGATACGCAGAAGGCCCTCGCCGACGCCAGGCGCGAAGTGGCGGCGATGCGCCAGCGGGCGGATCAGCTCGAAAAGCTGATCCCCTCCCTCGCCGATCGGTTCGCCGATCTCGATCGCAAGCTCGGGCAGATCGAGAAGGTGCTGCGCTGATGGCCACGGACGAGAACGGCTTCGATCTGCCGCCGGAGTTCCGTGCTGTCGCCTTCCAAGCGCAGGAGCGCGCAAGCTCCTTCGTGGCGATCGAGGCCGACTTCATCCAATCGCTGACCGGCTTGCCGCCCGAGCAGGCCGGCACGATAGCGGTCCACTCCGCGATCCGCGGTGCCCTCCTTATGGCGCTCTGCGTCGCCGATCAGCGCGGTGTCGAGCCGAGCCGTGATCGCTGGATGGCGGCTTGCGGCGAAGCCTTCGATCAGCAGGTGCCCGCCATGCTCGCCGCTATCAATGCCGCCAAGGCCGAGGGCAAGCTGTGATGGCGAAGGAGTGGAAAGGCGACATCCTCGCCCTCGATATCGCTACCAAGCTCGGATGGGCCGAGGGCGAGCCCGGCGGCACCCCTCGCTTCGGATCGCTCGCCCTCGCGCCGGACGGCAGCTCACAGGCCGCCATATTCGGCGGAATGATCGGCTTCCTCGGCTCACGCCTCCAAGCCTTCAAGCCGCGCACGATCGTCTTCGAGGCTCCCGAGCTTTTTCGTCTGCGCTCGGGCAAGGCCACCCGCGCCACGATCGAGGTTCTCTTCGGCCTGCCGGCGGTGATGCAGGGCGTCGCCTATCGGATGGGCGTCTACGATTTGCAGGAAGCCACAGCGCCCGACGTGCGCGGCTTCTTCATCGGGCAGCGCAATCTCAAGCGCCAAGAGGCGAAGAAGGCCGTCGTAGCCGAGTGCCATCGCCGGGGCTGGATGGTCCGGAATGACGACGAGGGCGACGCCTGCGCGCTGTGGGCGTTCATGTGCGCCTACAAGGTGCCCGAGCTGCGCACCGCGAGCCCCGCAACGCCGCTTTTCGGGAGGGCATCATGACGATCCTCAACCACGCCCTCATTTTCGTTTGCGCGATCTTGATCGTCTTTCTCGCGATCGCCTGCGGCATCCTTGTCAAGCGGTCGAACGATCTGGCCGCAACCGAGCGCTACGGGCAGGCCGGCCTCGAACTCGGCCGCGCGGTCTTCGTGATCTGCTTGGCCGCCCTGATCGCCATGATCGCGGTGCTCCTGAGGTGAGCGGCGACGAACTCGACCACGCGGCAGTCCTTTGGCTGCGCGGTTGGGACACCTTCGCGATCGCTCGCGAGCTGCGTCTGCGTGAAGCCACTGTGTATCGAAACCTACTCGCCATTCGGAACCGGGCACATGAAATCAAGCGTGAAGTGGAAGCCTCTGATCGACCGTCCGACCAGAGCTGATGGGGCCAATAAATGAGAGAGCCCCTGCCGCAGCGCCGTCTCTCCGAGACGATCCACTTCAAGCACGACAAGTTCGTCTATACCGCAACGCTCGGGTTCTATGACGACGGCCGGATCGGCGAAATCTTCCTGTCGTCCACAAAGTCCGGCTCCTTCCTCGATATCGCCACCCGCGACAGCGCCATCGCGTTGTCCTTCGCCCTACAGCACGGCGCGCGGATCAGCACGATGCGTGAGGCCATGACGCGCGACGGCCAAGGCCGCGCCGAAGGCGCGCTCGGGGCCTTGCTCGATCGGCTTGCCCCGATTGAAGCTGAGATCATGGCGCAGCTCGCCGAGGGCCGCGATGAATGAGGAAGTCGCCCGCGACGAGGAAGTGCAGGAACGCGATCCGCTCCTGCCGCAGGAGCCCGAGCCGAAGCCGGAGAAGCCCAAGCCAATCGGCCTCAATGAAATGGCCCTTGTGATCGTGACCGAGGCCATGAGGCGCAGCTCGTCGGCCAGGGCGATCGAGAAGGAATTCGGGCCGGCTCACGCCCCGAGCGACAAGGCGCTGCGCGAGATCGAGGTGCTGCACGCGACGGCGCGCTTCCTCGATACGCTCATGCCGATCCTGCCCGAAATCAAAAAACTGCTTAAGCCGAAGAAGAAATAACGGACATGGCATCCGGGGACAAAGGCGACCAATTCGCCCAATACATTCGGCCGGTAGCCGAGAAGCTGTGGGGTCAGCCGAGGAAGGGCGGCACCGCCAAGGAGCGCCGCTTCGGCGAGACGCGCACCATCAACGAGAACGAGGGCACGTGGTACGTCCACAACGACGACAGGGGCGGCGGCGTCCTCGACCTGATCGTCTATGAGGGCAAGGCCAGCGACCGCAAGGAAGCGGTCGAGTGGATGAAGCGCGAAGGCTTCTACATCGAGGACAGTCGGCCGGCGCAGCCGGGCAGCAATCGCAACGCGAAAGCCGAGGGTGCCGACGATCATCCTTCGGACGGAGCGCGGAAGGAACTCGTCAAGACGTGGGATTACACCGACGAGGCGGGCGCGGTGCTGTATCAGACCATGCGCTATCAATTCCGCCGGCCGGACGGCTCGTGGCGGCCGGGCGAGGACGGCAAGCCCGAGAAGACCTATTCGCAGCGCCGCAAGGCGCAGCCAGGCGAGCAAACCCGCGACGGGTGGGTCTACAGCCTCAAAGACGCGCGGATCGTTCCCTACCGCCTGCCCGAGCTGATCGAGGCCGTGTCGAACGGCTACCGCGTGTTCTTTGTCGAGGGCGAGAAGGCCGCCGATCGGCTGCTTGATCTCGGCATCCCCGCCACCTGCAATCCGATGGGTGCGGGGAAATGGTGGGACGAGCTGACCCCCTACTTCGCCGGGGCTGATGTCTGCATTCTGCCGGACAACGATCCGCAGTCGAGAAAGAAGTCGGGCGAGCTGCTCTTCCACGAGGACGGCCGGCCGAAGTTCGCCGGTAAGGATCACGCCCTTCTCGTCGCCAGCAAGCTCAAGGGCACCGCCGCCAAGATCGCGACACTCGAGTTGCCTGACCTTCCGCTCAAGGGCGACGCCTGGGACTGGATCGAGGCCGGCGGCACGGCCGAGCGCCTTTACGAACTCGCGGCGCAGGCCAAGGCCCCCGAGCTGCCCGCCTACAAGTCCAAATTCGGCGCGGTGTGGTTCAACGAGATCGGCAAGCAAAAGCCGCAGCGCGACTGGCTGATCAAGAACCTGATCCTCGCGAAGTCGTTCGGGATCGCGTACGGCCCGCCCGGCTGCGGCAAGTCCTTCCTGATCTCGGACATGATGCTTTCGTGCGCCGCAGGCGCGCTCATGGTGAATGATCAGCGGCCCGAGTGGTTCGGATATCGCGGGCGAGCCTTTGGCGTCGTCTACGTGGTTGCCGAGGGCCGCGAGGACTTCGAAATCCGGCTGCACGCCTGGCGCGCCGAGCACGACATCCCGGCCGACGCCTTCCTGCCCTTCGTCTTCCTGCCGACCTCGATCGACATGAGATCGAGCGACGCGGACATGAAGAAGCTCGCCGAGGAAATCCGGGAGATTGACAAGATCATGCGCGAGCGCTGCGGCTGCGGCGTCGGCGTGACCGTGATCGACACCGTTGCCCGCGCCCTGGCTGGCGGGAACGAGAACGACAGCCAAGTGATGGGCTCCTTCATCATCAACTGCGACAAGCTGAAAGAGGCGACCGGCGCGGCTGTCCTCGGCGTCCACCATGGCGGCAAGGAGGCCGGCCGAGGCCCGCGAGGGCACGAGGCGCTGCACGGCGCGGCCGACTTCGAGATCGAGGTCACAGGGGCCACGCCCGACACGCCGAACCTGTGGACCGTCCGCAAGCTTAAAGCCGGCCCTGCCGGCGCGACGCACCGCTTCCGGCTACGGCAGACCACGGTCGGGCAGGACGACGACGGCGATCCGATCACCTCCTGCGTCGTGATCAACCAGAAGGCGACCGAGGCGGCGAGCGGCACCGAGAAGCCGAAGGGCTTCAAGGCTCGCGATCCTGAAAAGGAGTTCTTGAGCGTCCTCGCTGACACGATCGACAAGAAAGGCGTCATGCCCCCGCCCGATCTGGCGCTGCCGAAGGGCGTCGTCCTCGTCGCCTCGGCAGACGACGTGCGCGCCGCCTTCAAGGAGAAATACACGGCGACCGAGGAAGGCACCGACGCGCAGATCGAGACGCGGCTGCGCACGCGGTGGTCCCGCGCCACCAAGGCCATGCTCAAGTTCAACATCATCGGCAGCAAAAGGCCGTGGATTTGGTTCACCGGGCGCGAGGTCCAAGGGGTGCACATCAAGGGCGTTTCTCGGGTGGAAAACACCTATGTCGAACCGCCGGAGCGCGAGGACGGCGATCCGGGCATCACTGACGACGACGTGTCGGACTTGATCGGCTGATGAGCAGAAAAATCGATAGGCGGGACGAAAAAATGCGGGAGCGTGACGAATACGAGGCCGAGCGTGACAGCGGCGGCTCGTTTCACGGCGGCCTTGACGATCTGTGGGTGCCGGCCACGGTCGAGAAGCGCCTGATCGAGGCCGCGAGGCTCACCCTCACAACGACCGGGCCGGTCGGTCCCAAGGCTTACGGCTCGGCCATGCCGATGTATCAGCGCGACTGGACCGACTGGCTTGCGCAGCTCGATGACGCCTTCAAGGACGCGGCCGACGTGAAGATCGAGCAGGACGAGCGGCCGACGCGGCTTGCCGCCACGAGCCGGCAGATCACCCGGATGGAGGCCGCGATCCGGTGGCCGATCAAATACCTCGACGCGGTGCCTGGGCCTCGCAAGGTGCTCGCCGTCTACCTGCGCTGCCGGGCCTACCGGAAGCCGTTCGGCCGGGCTTGCAAGCGCCTGGGATGGTCGAGGGCCACGGCCTACCGCGCCCGCGACAAGGCCCTCGCCCTGATCGCGCAGGGCCTCAACCGAGATCACGTTCCCACCGAGTAGGAGAAGCGGCGATGGACAAGCCGATCGCAGAGCAGACCGAGGAATTGACGCTGGCCTTGGAGGCGTTCGCCCTCACCTTCGAGGGCGACTTCTGGCGCGGATCGCCGGCACAGGCCGTGGCCCATCGGATCGCCGAGGATCGCGGCGGCATGGAGGCCGTGAGGGCGTCCTTCGAACAGCGGATCAGGGCGAAGGGCTGACGGCATGGAGCGCGAATTGAAGCTCGGCGAGACCCGTTGGCACACCTCCGATGCGGAATGCCCGAGCCCCGACGTTGGGATCGAGTTGCAGCTTGCCGGCGACCGGCAGCTATGGGCCGGCGAGATCACGCGAAAGCGGTGGGAAGACGCCGGGGGCGAAGCCCTCGGTCTCGGCAGCGACAACGGATGGTGGATCATCCTCTACGAGGGAGAGGCCACGACCGTAATCGGCAAGTGCCTTGACCCCGGCGACGCCCGCGAGCTGATCGACATCATCGCCGCCTCGATCCGCTCGGCCATGGCCCGGCATTAGCCGGGCGGCAGATACTTGTAGGTGTCCGCGATGTAGGCGGTGAATTCCCGTTCGAGCGCGGCCACAGCCTCGTCCTTGCTGGCTTCTGATCCGCGCTGTCCGCCGTGCTTCCGCCACCGCTTGTCATTGGTCGAGATCGACCAAAACCAACGGCCCGCGCCTGGGCCGTGCTGCTCGCCCCGAACACGTCCCACCGAGGCGGACCCGAGGAAGGTCGGCGAGAAATCGTGCGCGATCGGATTGCCGTTGATCACCGTGCGGCCCCAATCGAGCCAGAGGCGCGCGCCCAGGCCGCGCACAGCGGCGCAGGCATCGACAATGGAACCGCAGCTCAGCACGAGCCTTGATCCGTCCATGATCTCGAAGCGGCCGGCGGCCTCGCGCACCTTCAGCCGATCAGCCGGCATCGTCGCGCTCGTGGAATTCCTTGAGCGAGGCGTGACGCAGCCCCTCGCCCTTGAGCGTCCTCACGCGGCCGACGAGGGGCCGTGGTGGCGGCCCGCCGCCTTCCTTCATTCTCGCCCACAGACGCTTGCGCATTTCGCCAGAAACAGCCACGGCGGCCGAGCCGACATACTTGCCGCCATCGGCGAGCAACGCCACGGGCCGGCCGTCCTGGGCGCGCTTGAGGCCGACGATTTCCAGATCACGCAGCTCGAAGCACTTCGTCTTGACCCACGCGTCCGAGGCCCCGCTGCGATAGGCGCTGTTCGGGCGTTTCGAGACGATGCCTTCGAGATCGAACTGCTCGGCCGCCTGGAAGAATTCGGCACCGCCGCCGACGACGTGTTGGACGAACTGGATCGCCCCCTGCGCCGGCTTGACCAGATCCCATAGGATCGCCTTCCGCTCGATCAGAGGCAGCGCCCGCAAGTCCTTCCCGTCAAGGTGCAGGATATCGAACGCCACGAATGCTAGGCGCTCGGCGTTCCACTTCATGGCCTGGCGCAGCGATTGCAGATCGGAGTGGCCGGTAGCGTCCGGCGCGATCATTTCCCCGTCGAGGATGAAGGACGAGGCCGGCAGCGCCTCGGCCGCCGTGACGATCGGCCAATACTTGCTGCTCCAATCGAAGCCTTTCTTCGAGAAGGCGCGAGCGCCTGCCCAATCGAGGATCAGCTCCGTCCTGTAGCCATCGTGCTTGATCTCGTGCAGCCAGTCGTCGCCGGCCGGCGGCACCTCGATCAGGACGGGTGACATAGGCGGGATGAATTTCAGCCGCTCGGGGGCGGGCTTGCTACGCTTCAAACTCGGCACTCCAACACAACGCGGATCAAGGCCCGAGCCGGCCTTCCGGTTCCCGAACCATTTTAGATGAATTGCACTTAAGGTGCGTTAAGGCCGTTTAACAGGGCCAGTTGCGCGCTCGGCAGGACGGCCATTATGTCCCCCGCCACGTCCTTGAAGGAGGGAACGCAGATGAGAACAGTGATCCTCGCCGCCGCTGCCGGCGCGTCGCTCGTCGCGGGCGCAGCCCGCGCGGAAATGACTTCCGATCAGATTTCGAATGCCAGCGGTCTTGCGCAGATCATCTGGCGCGCACCGCTATGCGGTTACACGGTCGATCCAAAAAAGCTCGAAGGATACTTCGTGAAGAACAAGCTCGACACGCCGGAAGCGCTTGCAATGATCAATGGCGCTGTGCAGATCGCGACTGTCAAAAAGGCCAAGGCCACGCCAGTTGCCTGCACCATGACGCAGGCCACCGCTCGCAATATCGGCGTCCTCGGCGAGTAGCCTCAGTCTATCCGGTTGGGATGGTGGATGATCTGATCGCCGTCGCGCTCGTCGTCAGTCTCGATCAGGCCGGCCGGGGAGATCAGCACCCGCAGCGGCACGTCATGTTCCGGGTCGAAGCAATGGACCTGTAGGCGTCCCTTTGAGACCTCGACTTCAACAACGAAGTCCTTGCCATCCGGGCTTTTCGCGTCGATCCGAAGGCCGTGGTCGCTCACAGACAAATGCAGCGGCCACTCTCGCTGATCGGCGGCGTCACTTTCAACTGCTCTAATATTAGCAAATCGCTCTTTATACAAAATATGCTCCCTGAAATACCGGGTTGGACAAATAGGGTTATTTCCCCGCTCCAATCAAGGGCGAATGATCAGAACGGCTCGTCGCTCGGGTGCTCCGCTTCGAATTCGCGATCTTCGCGGCGCTGTTCCATGATCAGGTCAGGGTCGGGCTCTAGGCGCAGCGGGCACGAGGTTTCCTCGCACTCGCTTGCATCCCAAGCCCCGCAATCGGGGCATATCTTGCCACCGCGAGCCTCGTAGTCTTCCTCGGGGGTCATCAGCTTCCAATCGTCGTAGCCGGGGATGCTCATTCGGTCCCTCCCTCGGCGATCCGCACAAGATCGGGGATCATGTCGAGCGTCACGCGGGGGATCGCGTCAAAGGCGGCCTTGGTCGCCTTCTTTGCGGCCTGCTCGCGCCGGCACGCTTCCTCGAATAGGACGAAGGCCGCGTGGGCCTCGGGCGTGTCCGGCATCAGGGTGTTGATCTCGATCTCTTTGCGCGACGCTTTCTCGTTCGCACCGCGCTGCGCCACGGAAGCCACTCTGTGGGGGCCGGGCTCATACCCGCCCGATCCGTGGTTCAGCTTGTGATTATAGGACTTCCCTCGACCGAGATATTCGGTGATCTGCGCCTCGCTTTTCTCGGCGCGCGCGTGCGTCCACCCGCCGATCTCGAAGCATGGGAAGGCGCTCTTTTTCCGAACGTCCAAGAGCATCTTGTCGATCCGAGCCTTGATCTTCGACAGGCTCGGCGACGAATAGTATCCCGATGTCGAGCCGAGTTCGGAGCAATACCACTCGTCCGAGTTTTCGTTGAAGCGGATCACATAGCCGCGATGCGTGGCCTCGATGTCAGCCATGTCGTGCCCTCCGCTCGGTTCCCCGAGCGTCGCGGATGCGCTTGACCAGGGATCGCATGTGGGACGGCACCGGGAACTTCTCCGCGTGGACCTCAACCGCTTCGAGCAGATAATCGACCGCGCTCGTTGCCGGAACCTCGATCGGCCCGGAGACAGGATCGGCCAGGGCCGATCTGATCCGCGCCTCGTAGTAGGCTTGCGCCGCAGCTTTGCCGGTCTCGTCGTCACGGCAAGGGACGCGGCCTCGATCCGCGACCTGCCAAAAGCCGTCAGCAACGCGGAAGACGCCGAGGATCGAGTAAGCTTCCCATGCGCCAGCGCCCACGCTGTATTTCCATTCGAGCGGCTTGATCGCGGGCGCACCGGCCGGCCGCCGCGTCGCCTCGGCGATCGCGTTCTCGGCCGCAGCATATTCCTTGCGCAGCCAATCCGGCGGGTTGCCCCCGCAGGCGTTCACGAAGCCCCGCAGGGCCGAAAGCAGCGAGGCCGTCATGCGATCCCCCAGGCGGGCGCGAGGAAGCCGATCAGGAAGATCAGCGAGGCCATCAGGGCGAAGTGCGAGGGCGGGTATTTCTGTGAAAACATGGGAAGGAGTCCTTCATTCGGTTGAGGGGTAGGCCCGCGCGCGCGAGGCGCGCGGGCTCGGGGATCAGCTCTTGTAAAGCTCGTGCCGCCAGCTCTCCTGCCAATAGGCAACGATAGCGGTCTCGCCGCGCCCGTCCGTCAGGCTGGCGACGCGGAAATCCACGCGGCTCCCAAAAGCGCTGGAATAGATGTTGCTAACGTCGGCCGGGGCCTCGAAGTTGCGGATCGGCTTCTCAGCCACTTCGAGGACGATGTGCGGCTCGCCGGCATCCGCGTAGCCGAAGCCCTTGCGGGGCGTCACAATGTCGCCCGGCTTGAAGGGGCAGGGGTTGGTGTAGCGCTCGAAAGCCTCGCGCAGGGTGGCGATCTGCGCCTCGGGGATCGGGCGCGGGGCGGCGGGCTTGGCCGCCGGTCGCCCACCGGCGATCAGGTCGCTTAAGTTGATTGCAAATCCGTCCATTGTCAGTCCTTTCCTCGTGTCGGCTCCTAGCGGCCGTGGCGCTGTCCCGCAGGGCAGCGTCAAAGGCGCTACTCGCCAGCAGGCAGGATCACGCGAGCGGCCTCAGCCGGATCGCTCGACCGCAGCCGCACGATCCGCCCGTCGCGAGGGTCGTAAATCTCGTGATCCCCGGCCGCGATCAGCCGGTCGAAGTCGTAATCGGTGAAGTCGCGGATCAGCCGGGACAGCTCGGCCACCACCTGATCCGGGTCGGCCATGGGGGAGCGCATCAGGCTCCCCCGATCCGGCCGTGCTTGGCCTCGTAGGCTTCGAGGCGGACCCTGCCGCCCTCGGTCAGCTTGCGCCGATCGTCCAGAAGCCCTTCCTCGATCAGCGTCTCGACCATGCGATTGACCGCGCCGCCCATCGATCGCGCTCGCCGCCAATGGCACTTGTCGCTGCCTGCGTAGAAATAGGGCTGATGGTAGGGGCCTTGGCCGGCGCGCACCGCAGCCAGGCACTCGGCCTGCCGGATCGTCAGCGTATGGTTCGCGGCGCGGCTGGCCCGCAGCTCGGCCTCTGCGATCCGGGCGGCCTCGTCGGCTTCCCACGATCGCTTGTCGATCTCGTAGGTCCGGCGGACCTTCTTCGCGATCTCGTGCTCTTGCGAGGCTTCGAGCGCGCGGATCACGCGCTCGGCTTCCTCGGCCGTGAAGGTCGGCTCGATGCGCAGGGGGCGGCTCACGAGCGGCCCTCCTGCTCGCGCTCGATCGTCTCGGCAATCGCGATGATCGTATTCAGCGGGGTCAGCTCGCCGCGCAGATAGAAAAAGTGGCGAAGGAAGACCGCGCCCTTGTGGCCGTTGACCCAATGGGCGTTGACCGAGACCGGCAGGCCGCCGAAGAGCCGGGCGACTTCCAGGCCGCGCACATATTGCTGCTTGTGGCGCTGCATTTCTTCGATGATCGAGCGGCGGACCTTCTCGGCCTTGACCTCGATCTCGGGCTTCACCGGGGCCGGGGCGATCGGCGCAGCCTTGATCGCGGCTCGCATGGCGATGAAGTCGCGGACGATCTCGAAGGCCGGGTAAGCGGCGAGCGCTTCGAAATGGCGATCGCGAACCTGATGAAGATCGAAGGGGATCGAATAGTAGAGATCGGTCAGCCGGGTCTCTTCCTCGGTCGGGGCCGTCGTCATTGGGCCGCGATCTCGCAGGATCGCCGAGGTGATCTGATCCCTCACCGCCTCATATGCGCGGCTCAAATCGTCGGTAGCGCGCTTCTTGGCGGCCATGGAAAGGAAGCCGGCCTCATAGGCGGCCTGGGCGGAAGCAAAGCGGTCGGCGGGGGTCTTCATTCGGCTCATTCCTTCAATCAAGCCGCCCTTGCGGCATGGTTGGAAAGTTAGAGAAAATCGTTGGAAAGAGCAACAGCATCGCGAGGGAAATACAATCGATCGCACCGCCTTGTGCCTCGATTGAGCCGAGCCGCAAGATATAGGTCAATTCGGCCGGCGCGATGCCTTCCCAAAATGAGACAAAAAAATGCAAATCGCTAAAGCGTTGATATTGTTTGCGAAATGGTCGCGCAGAGGTGTGGAAACACAACCCAAGCGAAAAAAGACGATTGACGAGTGAGACAAAATCACGGCTTTTTCGCCCGCAGATAGCCTCGTAGATCGCGCGCAGATATCCAACCCTCGATTGGACAGCGCGCTTGTTAATCCGAGCGCTATTCGATCGTCCTCCCACGACGGCGGCTGATCAGGCGGGCGGCTGCTAAGGCAGCGCCCGCCGATCGCCCAACGAACGGACGCAAGCCTGATGGCAACCAAGCTCGTAGCGCAGCCGCTAGACGATATCCTCGCCCGCTACGGAAGCGCGCTCGAAGGGCTCGGCAAAGGCAAGGCGACGCGCGTCATGGGCCGGGCGCTGAATTACGAAGGCCAGCGCGCCTTCGTGCAGGTCAAGCGCGCTCTGCGCAAACAGACCTCAATCCCGACAGCCATGATCAACCGTGGCACGAAGACGGTCAAAGCCTCGACCAAGGCCGGCGGCGCGCTGCAATTCGCGATCGTCGGCACCGGCCGGCCGCTGCCCCTCAAGGTCTTCGGTCCCCGCCAATTCGGCGCAGGCACCAAGGCGACGGTATGGGGCCGCCGTCAGCTCTTCCCCGGTGCCTTCATGGGGCCACGGCCAGGCGAGATCGCGCCGAGGCTCGGCGGGCAGGTCTTCCATCGAGACGGCAAGAGCCGCCTCCCTATCGAAATGCTCTACGGCCCCGGCATCGCAAACGAGCTGGTCAAGGACGAGAGCGCTCAATCCTTTTACGAGGCGCTGCCTCGCATTCTCGATCGCGTCGGCAAAGAGATCGCGACCGTCCTACGGGGCTTCTGATCATGGCATTCCACCGCAACCGGAAGCCGGCGAGCTTCGCCGACGTGATTGCCGAGGAAGAGCTGCACAGGCTCGGAGGGCGGCCCAAGAAGGCCGCCGCGCTGATCACCTACACGCAGACCGCATCCGAGGTGATCCGGCTGCACAAGCTCGGGCGCAGCCGCGAGCAGATCGCGTCGCTCCTGCGGATGCCATACCGCGAGATCGAGGCCGCGTTGGCACTGGCGTAGGAGTGGGCCGCCATGAAGATCAGGCAGATCATCGCGCGGCTGTTCGGCCGCAAGGCGCAGCCGGCGGCCGAGCCCGAGGAAGTCGCTTACTTCCGCTGCCGCGATCGCGACAACAATCCGCTGGCCGACCGCAGCTTCCCCGGCTTCGATCATTGGCGCAAACAGCCGAACGGCGATCGCACCTGCTCATTCTGCGGATCGCTTCACGAGGACGACTTCCTCGAAATCATCGACGCCTACGCCAGGGGCGAGCCTGGCTACAGCTTCGATCCCACGACGAAGGGCTACAAGCGCTATGCCCATCGGCCGGGCGTGCAGAACGCCTCGCAAGGCGGGATCAAGTTCTACGGCTGGCACGCGGATCAGACGCCCGGTCCTCGATGGGATCGGCACAAGGAAATCCACGGCCGAGCCATGGCCCGCTATCGGGCCGAAATGCAGGAAGCGTTCGGTCCCAAAAAAGGAGAATGATCGATGGCCCTCTCCGGTCTTCACGTCGCCTGCGGCTTCGCCGGCTCGATTGCCCTGCGCTCGACCGGCTTTCCGATCCTTGGCAAGCCGTCATGGTCTCAGACCATGCCGACCGCAGCCACCACGACGCAGGCCGCACCGAAGGGCGACGAGGCGCGCGGAGATCCGATCATGTCGGTGATCTCGTCGGTTGACGCCTTTGTCGCCGTTGGCCCTTCGCCGGACGCGACCAACGGCCCCCGCTATTTCGTGGCGGCCAACGAGCGCCTGGAATTCTACGTGAGCGCAGGCGACAAGCTCGCGTGGGTGGCGGCTTGATGAAGAAGGGCCGCTTCGGGAAGCTCGGCCTCCCGCGCAAGAGTGGCCTCGGCCTGGCACCGCGCCGCAGCTCGCCGGCCGTCAATCTCGGCCTCCTGCCGCGCAATGCCCGTGTGATCGCGGTCGGCGACAGCAACACGCAATATGGCGCGGGGGTCTCGACCTCGCTCGCCTACACCAACCTCAGCGATCTCCCGGTGCTCGCCTCGCTCGGTGGCGATTACAACGAGGATATCTTCGCGCAGACCTGGGGCACCGTCCCCGGCTGGCAGGGCTCGAATTACGGCGTCGCGGGCGAGAGCTTGCCGGGCATCGGCCCGCGCATGACGGACGCCCTGAAATATGCCCCCGACGCGATGTATCTCGCGGGTGGCACCAACGACGGCGCGGACAACGCGACGGCCGGCGTCACGATCGCGAACAGCTACATCGCCAAGGCGCAGGAAGCTCGCGCCGCAGGCGTCAAGTTCGTGATCATCCGGGCAATCCCGCCCGTTGCCGGCGCGCAGTTCTCGACCTCTCGCCATCAGGGCCGGCTCGCCTTCCGCGATACGGTCGCGGCCTTCGCTGCGGCCAATTCGGCGTGGTGCAAGTTCGCCGATATCTACACGCCCAATATCCAAGGGACGGGCGAGGCGGTCGCGGGCTACCTCCAAGCGGACGGCCTGCACTTCTCCGAACTCGGCGCGTCGCTGAATAGCGCAATCGTCAAGGCGATCTTCGACGCGATCACGAGGCCCGGATCGCCGAGCCTCGTCGCCAATCAATCGGCCGGCAACCTGATCGCCAACGGCGGCAAGCTGCCGGGCTCGGGTGGCACGAAGACCGGCGTCACGGGCAGCGTGCCGGACGGATGGGACGCGACGCTGACGGGCACCTCGGCCGTGGCCGCCTCGCTGGTCGCTAATCCTGACACGGGCGGCCAAAGCCTACAGCTGGACGTGACGCCCGCCGCAGGCGGGGGCAACGATAGCGTGGCGATCTCGCCGATCGCCAATCTCGCGCTCACGGCCGGCAATTGGTATCAGGCTTGGGCGGAAGTCGAGGTGACGAACGGCGGTCGCATCGCCATATCGCACCCCGGCACCGACGCGAACGGCAACACGCTGTTCGGGTCGCAAGCGGGCATCGGCCTCTATCCGAAGCAATTCCTCCGCACGCCGCCCTTCAAGGCGACGGGCGCTTCGAAGCCGACGATCAATTTGGTGATCCCGCAAGGCGGGGCGGCCTTCACCGCGAAGGTCAAGCGTGTCTTCGTCGTCCCGGTCGCCAATCCCTACGCGACGTGGAATGTGACCGCGCCGCCGGCCAACACGGTCCCGCCCTCGGTCTCGATCCCAGGCGCGCGAGCCGTGGGCTCGGTGGTCACGATCAATCCCGGCACATGGTCGGGCGTCCTCGTCGGCTCGCAACAGCAGAAGCGCTATCGCGCGGCGCTGTATCGCGATGGCGACTTCGTGCAGAACATCGATTTCTCCTCGACCGGCAGCTACACGCTCGTCGCGGCCGATATCGGCAAAGACCTGCGCTTCGACGTGAGCGCAGCCAATCAGGCCGAGGCTCGATCGGCGGCTGTGACCGCTGTCCTCGGCGGCGATATCACCGCCCCGGCCTTGCAGAAGGCAGAGACGACGGTCGGCGCGAACACGATCGTGCTGACCTATGACGAGGTATTGCAGGGAGCCCCGGCACCCTCGGCCTTCGCGATCTCGAACTCGGCCGGCGCTGACCCCGTGACGGGCGTCGCCGTCTCGGGAAGGACGGTCACGATCACCAAGACCCGCGCGACCGCTCTGACGGACGTGCTCACGATCGACTATACGCCGCCGGGGACGAGCCCGATCGCAGATCGGGCCGGCAACGCCGCCGCAGCGCTCGCGGCGCAGTCGGTCACGATTGCTGACGTGCTGCTCAGGCTGCAAAGCCTCGGCGCGAACATGGTCGAGACGGCGAACGGCAACGGGTGGGATTACACTTCCACAGCGGCCGGCTTTAGCGGCACCGGCCGAGGCGTCAGCAACAAGAAGCTGCCCTCGGGCGCGGACGGCTACTTCGGCGTCAAGAAGGTCGCGAACGGCAATTGCGTCTTGAGCTTCAAGGCATCACAGGCCGGCGGCGCGTGGAACTCGGGCGTGTGCGGCGCATATGGGACCGTGGGCTCGAACTATTCTAACTACGGCACCGGGGTGACGGTGATCGCGGCCACGCAGGCGCAGAACAACGACGAGATCAGGATCAGGCGCGCAGGCGCGACCGCCTATTTCGAGGTGCGTCGAGCGGCCGGCGGTGCGTGGATACAGGTCTTCTCGTGGCCGATCACGACGGCCGACCTGTACGGGCACTTCTATTGCGCCAACACCGCAGCGCAGACCTGCTCGCTGCCCTACGGAAGCCCGGCCGTCGTCTAAAGTGCGAAAGGAGTAAGCCCCTGTGAAACCGATCCTGATGTCCCGCGAGAACCCGGATGGCCACAAGCTCGAAGAGCTGTTGCCGGCGATCCGCCTGGAAATCGAGGGCAAGAACCTCAAGATCATGAATGATCAGCGCGACGCGGCGCAGACGCTGCTCGCCAACAACAAGCGGATCATTCGCCTGCTCGCCGAGGCAGAGGAATTGCAGCGCGCAAGCCTGCAGAAGCTCGCCGAGATCGGCCCCGATCAGGGGCCGCGCGGCAAGCCTCGGGTCGGCGAGGGCAGCTAAATGGCTCGATACGTCACTGCCAATCCTGCCGCCGCATGGTGGGACGAGGCAAAGGCGTCGGACTATCTCGCAAGGACGGTGCACGAAGATGAGCGCAAGCCTGTCGCAACCGGCCTGCTGGACGCCAACGGCGCGAAGCTCTTTCGCGTCGAAGATCGCCAACCGATCGGCTTCGTCCATCACAAGGCATAAACCCCGGAGAGAAGGGGCTGTAGCGGGCGTCCTGCGCGTCAGCTCGCAAAGGGGCGAAGGGCCTGCAATCCCTTCGGTCCTCGGCCCCACGCGGCGAGGGAGGGGGCGCAGAGCCTCCCTTGCCAACCTATCAGTTCCCGCGAGGCCCCTTGCGGGGCAGCGCAGGGCGACGGACGAGGCTTTGGCCCGTGAGGTGCAGCCGCAGCACCAAGCCGGGGTGGGAAGCGAGCGGTCAGCCCTGCGTTAGCGCTTGCCGAAGTGGATCGGGCGAATGCTGTAGTCTTCGCCGATAGCCGTCCAAGACCCGTCGCGCTTCTGCTCGACCGAAGCCTTGGGCCAACCGGCCTTGATCAGGTTGGCGGCTGCGATCTGCGCTTCGGTCTTGGTCATTGGTCGGCTCCTTCATTCGGTGCGTTGGAGTTATCAGAACGACCAAACGGAGCAACTCCGAAACGGTCTCTTTTCAGCGCCGCAGATCGATCCGTGTCCCCTCTCCCACATAGGCGAAGGGTGCTCACGCTGTAGGGGGAAATGCCAAGGGTAAGGGAAGGCCAAGCGCGCGCCGCAGGCGCGCAGCGCGGGCACCGACTTTTCCCCACAGCATGACCCCCCACCCCTGCTTGGCAAAAGCCGTACCGAAAATGTCAAACGGCCCATAGCCACCGCAGCCCTCGGCCTTCGAAGCCCATCGCATCGAACGCCACCCACCACCCTGCGCACCATGGCAGGACGCACCGACGCCAGCCCTCAGCATGGCACGCCGTCCGCTCTCGGTCGCACCACCCACAGCACCCCGTCCCTCGCTCGGGGGACAGGGCCACGACCATGGCCACGCACCCCGACCACCCACGGCACAGCACGCAGGGAGGCAGGGGGCAGCATGGCCTCATGCATGGGAGCCAGCCCGCTTGCCCTGCCCCTCGGCCAGGCCCCGCGGAGCTGCTTTCCAGCCACAGTGTGGCTCCCCAGCCACTGGCCCCCCGGCCCAAAGGATTTTTACGCCTCCCCCCTGTCCTGCGGGCGCGCGGCCCCCGGATTTTGCGAGTATTTCGATTTTCGCGGTTTCCGGTTGGGTTGCTCAGCCGTTTCCGCTTCGGAGCTTCAATGAACGCCGCAACTCCTGCCCTGATCGAGGCCCACGTGCAGCTCGTGGCCCTTGCCGACTTGGTGCCGAACCCGCGCAATGCGCGACAGCACCCGGAAGAGCAGGTGACCATGATCGCGGACCTGATCCGCGAGTATGGTTTCACCAATCCAATGCTCGCCGATCTCGATGACGGCGGCGTGATCATCGCAGGCCACGGCCGGCGACTGGCCGTGCTGTCGATCGAGGCGGCCGGCGAGACGATCCGCCTGCCGAACGGCAAAGCGCTGCCGGCGGGCATGGTCCCGGTGATCGATTGCTCGGGCTGGTCGGAAAAGCAGCGGCGGGCCTACACGCTCGCGGACAACGCCTCGGCGCTGTCCTCGACATGGGACGACGATCTGTTGAAGCTCGAACTCGGCGAGCTGCGCGACGAGGGCTTCGATCTCGCGCTGACGGGTTTCGGCTCGGCCGAGATCGAGGCGCTGCTGGAAGCCTCTGGCGGTGGCGACGAGGGCGATCAGGGGCCGAAGGCCAACCTCGCCGAGCGGTTCGGGATCGCCCCCTTCTCGGTGCTCAATGCCCGCGAGGGATGGTGGCAGGATCGCAAGCGCGCCTGGCTGTCCCTCGGCATCCAATCCGAGGTCGGCCGAGGCGAAAATCTTCTGGCCTTTTCCGATACGGTGCTTGAGCCCGACCCGAAAAAGCGGGCGGCGAAGGCAGCGAAGCGTGTCGAGAAAACGACCGTCGTCGCCGGGAAGGGTTGGGGCGAAGGCGGCCCGGCTCGGCGCGACGCGGCGTTCTACGCGAAGAAGCGCGCGTGGGAAAAGGCGAACGGTCGGCAGATCAGCACGACCGAGTTTCGTGAGAAGCATTGGGACGGGGCCGCCTGATGGGGCGCAACGCCTACCTGCGGATCAAGGTCGCCTGCCGCGCCTGCGGGTGGGACGGCATCCGAAAGGATGCAGCCGCGCCCTGCCCGAAATGCGGCGGCGCGGTCGAGGCCATGAGCGGCCACGGCGGGCGGACCTTCGATCAGGGAATGAGCGGCAAGATGGCGAAAAAGCCCAAGGCAAAGACTTTCATGACCGGCGCGGTGCACGGCGGCGGCAACTTCAACGATCAGGTGTTCGCCAAGGGCCGCGACGTAGCGCCGGCCGGGCTGACCACGGGCGAGATCAAGATGGACGGCGCGCCGGCTTCCGGCACCTCGATCTTCGATCCGGTCCTCTGCGAATTGGCCTACCGGTGGTATTGCCCGCCGGGCGGCGTGATCCTCGATCCCTTCGCGGGCGGCTCGGTGCGCGGCGTCGTGGCCTCGAAGCTCGGCCGGCGCTATGTCGGCGTCGAGCTGCGGGCCGAACAGGTCGAGGCCAACCGCGCCCAGGCGGGCGCGATCTGCGCCGATGAAGAATTCCCGCCCGAGTGGATCGAGGGCGACAGCCGCGAGATCGCGGACCATGCCGAGGGCACCGAGGCGGACTTCGTCTTCTCGTGCCCGCCCTACGCCGATCTCGAAGTCTACAGCGACGATCCGCGCGATATTTCGACGCTCGACTATGCCGAGTTTCGCGAGGTCTACTTCGAGATCATCCGCGAGACCTGCTCGCTGCTGAAAGACGATCGCTTCGCGTGCTTCGTCGTCGGCGAGGTCCGCGATAAGCGCGGGAATTACTACGGCTTCGTGCCGGACACGATCGAGGCTTTCCGCAAGGCCGGCCTCCATTTCTACAACGAAGCGATCCTCGTGACCGCAGCGGGCTCGCTGCCGATCCGGGCGGGCAAGCAGTTCGAGGCCACCCGCAAGCTCGGCAAGACGCACCAAAATATCCTGATCTTCCTCAAGGGCGACGCGAAGCGCGCGGTCGAGGCGATCGGCGCTGTCGAATTCGGGGATCTGGAAACGGCGGCGGCCAACGCCGACGCAGCCGCAGCGCTCGGGATCGAGCAGTTCGGAACGCCCCTGTGATCGCGCCGCAGGTGATCGAGCACGAGGGGATCGCCGTCGTTCGCGACGATCTCTTCCCCGGCGGGACAAAGGCCCGCTTCCTGCCGGTGCTCTTCGAGGACGCGGACGAGGTGGTCTACGCGAGCCCGGCCGAGGGCGGGGCGCAGACAGCGCTCGCCACGGTCGCGGCGCAGCTCGGCAAGAAGGCGACGATCTTCGTCGCGCAGCGCGCCGAGCCGCACCCGAGGGCGCTGATGGCGAAGCGCCTGGGCGCGCTCGTGATGCAGGTCAGCCCCGGCTACCTCACGGTGGTGCAGGCGCGGGCGCGGGCATATTGCGAATTCACCGGGGCGAAGCTCGCCCCCTTCGGCGTCGATCTGCCGGAAGCGATCGAGGCGATCGCTGCGGCGGCCCAGGCGAGCGGAGAGAAGCCGGACGAGGTTTGGTGCGCTTCTGGCTCGGGCGTCCTCGCGCGGGCCTTGGCTGCGGCCTTCCCGCAGGCACGGCGGCATGTCGTCCAAGTCGGCCGTGATCTCGATCCCGCCGAGGTGGCAGGCGCGACGATCCACACCTACCCTCGGCCCTTCGGCCAGGGGGCGCGGATCAAGCCGCCCTTCCCTTCCGATCCGCATTACGATGCGAAGGCTTGGGAAATAGCAAAGGCCCGCCATGGGGCGGGCCGGGTGCTGTTCTGGAATGTGACGGGGCCGGCGGCTTAGGCGTTGCCGGCGAGCTTGTTGTAGCGATCGAGCCAGAATTGCGACTTGTCGTAGAGCTTTTCAGCTTTGTCGTGGTCGCCGCGCTCGGCCGCCTCGTTGCCGTCCGCGAGGTAGCGGCTTCCGAGGACTTCGGCCTGGATGAGGCGCTCCGCGAGCGACTTCTTCGGGGCGGCCTTCATGCGAGATCGTCCACGCTGATGCCGAGGGCTGCGGCGATCTTCTTGATCGTCTCGAAGCTTCCGTCGCGCGCGCCGGTCTCGATCTGCGAAAGATAGGCGACGCTGAGTTCGGCCTTGGTCGCGAGATCGCGGGCAGTCATGCCGCGATGCTCGCGCCACACGCGGACCTTGTTCTCGCCGTCGAGGATGCGGTTGACGATCTCGGCAGGGACAAGCTCTTCCTCGCCGGCCGCGAGGCGATCGTGGAAGGTGCGTACGGCCTCGGCGTCCTCGCGATCTTCGAGGGCCGCCTGCATCGCGAGGAATTCGGCCTCGGGGATCACGACAAGGCGCTCGCCGCCGGCCGTGGTGATGATCTGTTGGGTCATGTTGGCCTCCTTAGTCGTATGCGCCGCCGCGCGGCGCGATCTTGATGATGGCGATCACCTCGCCGGTCTCGGAAAAGATCACCCGCCAATCGCCGACGCGCAGGCGGCGGGCATCGACGCCGCTCATGATGATGACATTGTTCGCGAGGGTCTCGGGCTTGTCTGCGTATTGCTCGATCTTCGCGCGGATCAGGCGGGCGGTATTTGCCGGCATCCGGGTCAAGGTCTTCAAGGCGTCGCGGCTGTAGGTGATCTGTTTCATGTCTCCGTGTTAGCTATGAGCTAAAATAGGAGCAACATGATAATTTGCAATTTGCAAATTAAAAGGCCCGCCGAAGCGGGCCTAATCGGGCAGGTGATACCGGCTCGATACGCGGTACTCCGCGAAATCTGCGGCTGTTGCCGGGCGCACAACGTCCAAGCAGCCGATTACGGTCCAGCCCCGCATGGGATCGGGGCCGCCTCGCCAGATATTCCCGGCGAGGATGCCCAAGAACCAAGGCACGCGGGGGTCTGTATAGCCGAGGGTGTTTTCGTTCACGACGACGCAGGGGCGATACATCCGAGACCTCAATGCAGCATGTCGGCGAGGCCGATCGCCTCGAAGGCTGCTTTCATAGCAGGATCGAAGCCCGGGTCGATCCTCGCGTGGCCGTAGCCGTGCTCGACATGCCAAAGGTCGATGCCGCGCAGCGCCACGGCGAATTCCTCGGGCGTCTCGGCCTCGTGCGTGGTCACGTCACCCTCGCAATAGTTGACGATCGTCAGCGAGGTCGGCGAGGCCCATGTGCCGTAGTAGGAGGCGTCCTGCTTGGTGTCGATTTGGGCGAACCCCCGCTCGTAAGAGCAGGGGCCGAAATCCCAGGCGTATCGATCCGCAGGCTGGAAGGTGCGCGTGGTCTTCATGATCACGCGGCCTTTTTCGCGGCGGCCTGCGCTTCGAGGGCGATCACCGCGAGATTGCGGTATTTGTCCATGGCCTTCGGGCTCGAAGAGATCGGGTTGATCTTGACCGCCTTGAGGCCCGCGATATCGCCCGCCTTGGCAAGCTCGATCAGCTTCTCAAGGGTCGGCCGGAAGCGCTTGTGCGTCTCGGCGCTGAAATCGGGCGCGGCAGGCATTTCGCCGCGCTGTGCAGCTTCGAGGATCGCGGCGCGCTTGCCTGCCGGCTTCTCGGCCTGCTTGGCGGCCTTGGCCGGCTTCGCGGGCTGATCCTTCGGCTCGCCCTTGATCGCGGCCACCTTGCCGGCCTTGCCGCCGACGCGGGCGGCCTTGATCCCGAGGGGATCGTTGCCGAGGGCCTGCTCGACGCTGATCTTGGCGACCGGCTGGCCTGCGGCGGCCGGGGTATCGGTGGCCTTGGCCGGCGAGGTCTTGAGGCTGTGGGCAAGGACCGATTTCGCCTGATCGAACGTGGCCGCGCCGATGATCCGATCGGTGGCGATCCCGCGCTCGGCGGCGACATTCTCGAAGCGCTTAAGCGCAGCCTCCTTCGAGGCGGCCCGCTTGTACCCGCCGCCCGTGATCATGGCGGTGAGCTGCGCGATCTGCTGGCTCGAAAGGGCGGCGGTGGGTTTGGTCTTGATCATGGTTTCAGTCCCTTCATTCATTGGGGGTTGATAGCTGGCAGGCACGAAGATGGATCGGCCCTCGGGGGTGCTCGCGTAGACCATGCCGAGGCGTCCGTTGTTGGCTTCCTTCGCGAAGCGATCAGCCGCCTCGCGAGCCTCCGAAAGGGAGCCGAAGCTTTCGCTCCGATAGCGGCCCGTCCCGAGGAAGATCGTCGCGTTGAATTTGTCAGCGCGGGCGATCGCAGCGGTATCGAGGGGTGCAGGCTTTTTCATAGGTGCGGCTCCATTCGGTGAGACGACACCTAAGCGCATCGTTGGAAAGTGCAACTCCTAAGTCGTTGAAATTGCACCTTTTTGTAGGACTTTCCAATGGCAGGAAATGAGCCGCAGCAACAGAGCGGCACCATCACAATCGGGCAGGTCGCCCGGCTCCTGATGATCAGCGAGGAACGTGTCCGGCAGCTCGTGAAGGCTGGCTACATTCCGAAGTCCGCGAGGGGCGTCTACCCGCTCGTCGGCGCGATCCAGGGCTACATTCGGTCCCTCAAGGACGATCAGAAAAACACGAGCAAGACGGCCGGCGACAGCCGGGTCCGCGACGCTCGCGCGCAGGAGATCGAGATCAGGATCGCCGAGAAACGGCGCGAGCTGATCCCGATCGAGGACGCAACCGCAGCACTCGACAAGACCCTCGCGACCGTCGTCGCCGAGCTGGCCGGCTTACCGGCCCGCGTGACGCGAGACGTGCCGACGCGGAGGGCGATCGAAAAGGAACTCGATGCAGCCCGAAACCGAATGGCGGCCTCGCTCCGAGCATCCGCCGCAGCTATTCGAACGGGCGGCGACGTTTTTGCAGACCCCGCCGAAGCTGAGCCCGGATCAGTGGGCGCGCCAGAACCGGAAGTACCCCGCAAGCGCGGGCGTCCCCGGTCAACGTGACCCGAGCCTGACGCCCTACGTCATCGCCTTCACGCAGGCCGTCGCCGAGAGCGCCGCCGGCCGCGTCGTGGCCGTCATGGGCGCGCAGATGGGCAAGACCGACAGCGAGCTTGATATCGTCGGGCATCGCCTCGATCAGCGGCCGGCCCCGATCCTGTGGGTCGGGCCGACGAAAGAGTTTCTGGTCGATCAGCAAGAGCCGCGCATCCTCGGCCTGCTGGAAGAAGCGCCTCGGCTCTCGGCGAAGCTGCAACGCGGCAAGCGCATGAAGAAGACCCGCAAGATCGTGGCCGGCGTTCCGATCCGCCTGGCGCACGCGGGCTCGTCCTCGGCGCTGAAATCGGACCCGGCCGCGCTCGCGATCGTGGACGAATACGACGAAATGCTCGCGAACATCAAAGGCCAGGGCGATCCGCTCGGTCTCGTTGAAGCTCGCGGCGACACCTACGCCGACTTCGTGACGGTGGTCACTTCCACCCCCTCGCAAGGGCATATCGAGACGGAGGTCGATCCGGTGTCCGGGCTCGAATTCTGGAAGCCCGCCGATCCTGATGCGGTCAAGTCCCCGATTTGGGCGCTGTTCCAGCAGGGCACGCGCTACCATTGGGCGTGGCCTTGCCCGCACTGCGGCGAATACTTCATCCCGCGCTTTTCGTGCCTCGTGGTGCCGAAGAACGCGACGCCCGCGCAGGCACGGCGCGGGAGCTATATTCAGTGCCCTTACGGCTGCGTCGATCCGATCGAGGATCACAAGCACAAAGCCGCGATGAATGCTCGGGGCCGCTACGTGGCCCCCGGCCAGACGATCGACCGCGACGGCAATGTCGAGGGCGCGCCGCCGGACAGCTCGACCATCAGCTTTTGGGTCTCGGGCCTCGCCAGTCCGTTCCGCACGTGGGGGCAGCGCGCCGAGCGCTACCTGACTGCGCTCGGGAGCGGCGACGACAACGAAATCCAGACGGCCATGAACGCCGGCTTCGGCGAGTGCTACACGCTCGGCGGCCTCGGCGAGACGCCCGAGTGGCAGGAAGTGCTCGCGAAGCGCGTCCCCTATCGCCTGGGCGATCTGCCACGCGAGGTGCTGCGGATCACGGCGGGCGTGGACGTGCAGAAGCGATCCCTCGTCTACGTGGTGCGCGGCTTCGGGGCTCGCGGCTCGTCATGGCTGCTCGACTTCGGTCAAATCTACGGCCCCACGGCCGAGCAGGACGTGTGGGACGAGCTTGAGACGACGCTGATGACCCCGATCCGGGGTCGGATGATCGATTGCGTCTTCGTGGACAGCGGCTTCCGCCCTGGCAAGGCCACGGCGGGCGACGAGCACAGGGTCTACGAGTTCGCGCTGCGTTTCCCCCGGTGGGTCTTCGCCACCAAGGGCCACGACGCGCAGACGACGCCGCTGCGGCCCTCGAAGATCGAGGTTCTGCATAACGGCAAGAAGGCGAAATCGTCGCTCACGCTGATCCACCTCGATAGCGACTTCTTCAAGAGCCTCGTCCACAGCCGGGTGAGGATGGAGATCGGTCGGCCGGGATCGTTCCATCTGCCCCTCGGGGCCGAGGACGCCGGCATGATGTCGGGAGGCGTGACCGAGGATTACGCCCGCCAGATCGTGTCGGAAGGCCGGGTGATCAATCCGGCCAACGGCAAGGCGTCGTGGGTCAAGCGGTTCAAGGACAACCACTTCCTCGACTGCGAAGCGATGGCGGCTGCGGCCGGCTACATGCTTCGCGTCCACACGATCAAGGAAAGCGAGCAGCGCAGCGGCGAGGACGCCGTGCAGGTGGTTGTCGAGCAGCCACGGCCAGCGCCGCCGCCGAGACAGAAACAGCCCGACCAGCAGGCGCAGCAAGCCGAGCCGCAGGAGACGCCCAGGCGTCCCCGCGACCCTTGGCTTTCGGCGGACGGTGGCGGGCAGCGACGCAAGGGCTGGCTGTGAATGGCGCAGATTGACGACGAGATCGCGGCGATCCGCGAGGCGATCACGATGGGCGTGAAAGTGGTCGAGACGCGCAGCGCTGGCGTGATCAAGCGCACCGAATACCCGTCGTTCGCGGATCTCAAGGCCCGCCTCGACTGGCTCGAAACTCAGCAAAACGGCGGCCGGAAGCGGCGCGGGATCGTGGCGACCTTCTGATGGCAACGAAGCTCAACTTCATTGACCGGGCGATCGGGTACGTCGCGCCGGCCGCCGCAGCTCGCCGTGCGCGCAACAGGGCTGTCCTCGATATCCTGACGCGCGACTATGCCGGCGCGAGCAAGGGCCGCCTCCAAGGCGGCTGGCGCTCGTCCCCGACCTCGGCCGACACGGAAGTCGCGGTGGCCGGGGCCTTCCTGCGGGATCGTATGCGCGATCTCGTGCGGAACAATCCGCACGCCGCGAACGCCGTCTCGGCGCTCGTCACCTACATCGTCGGCGAGGGCATCATGCCCCGCGCGAATACCGGCGATCCCAAGAAGGACAAGAAGGTCAACGACCTCTTCGACAAGTGGGCGAAGAAGGCCGACGCGGACGGGCAGCTCGATTTCTACGGCCTACAGACGCTCGCCATCCGCGAAATGATCGAGAGCGGCGACGGCCTTGTCCGCCGCCGCCGGAGGCTGCTGACGGACAATCTGCCGGTGCCGTTGCAGTTGGAGGTCTTCGAGACCGACCGCATCGACAGCGCGAAGGAAGGCCCGATGCCGGCAGGCCGCGTGGCCGTCCAAGGTATCGAGTTCGACAAGCTCGGCGCGCGCACCGCCTATTGGCTGTTCCCGGCTCACCCCGGCAACCGCTTCCTCGATCCGCGATCGACCTCACTGACCTCGAAGGCGGTGCCGGCGTCCGATATCGCCCACGTCTACGAAAAGCAGCGGACGCAGGTCAAAGGCGTACCGTGGGGCACCCCGAGCCTCACCTACATCAAAGACCTCGGCAGCTACGAAGAGGCCGAGATCGTCCGCAAGAAGATCGAGAGCTGCGTCGTCGGCATCTTGGTCAACAAGACCGACGACGACGGCCTCGGCATCCCGGTTCGCCCTGGCGATCCGGGCAGCACCGTAAGGGAGCCCGGCGTCTATGACGCGGCCGGCTTCCAGGTCGAGCGCTTCGAGCCCGGCATGTTCGCTTTCGCCGAGGGCGCGGACGACGTGAAGTTCAACACGCCGGCCGCGAACGGCACGAACCACGACGCCTACAAACGCTCGTCGCTCCACTCGATCTCCGCCGGCTTCCGGGTGCCCTACTCGCTCCTGTCCGGCGACCTGACGCAGGTGAATTACTCGTCCTCGAAGGTGGGGCTCGAGCAGTTCCACAGGCTCGTCTCGTCGGTGCAGTGGCAGATCGTGATCCCGATGCTGCTGCAGCCGATCTGGGAGTGGTTTGTCGAGGCGGCCTACCTCGGCGGCATGATCGACACCGATACGGTCGAGGTGAAGTGGAACCCGCCGAAATTCCCGAGCGCCGATCCCGAGAAGGACGCCCGCGCCACGATCGCGGAAGTCCGCGCCGGCCTGCGCTCGATGCCGGAAGCGATCTCGGCCACCGGCCGCGATCCCGACGAAGTGCTCGCCGAGACGGTCGCCTGGAACAAGAAGCTCGATAAGGACGGCGTCATCCTCGACACCGATCCGCGCAACACGAGCGCCCAGGGCATCGCGCAGACCGAGCCCAACCCGCCAGCAGGCGGCGATCCCCCGCCGACGACGAAGAAAGCCGCCGGCACCAAGTCCAAAAAATAGAGGAACCTCCGATGCCTCAGGAGCGCACTATTGAAATGCCCGCCGTGAGGCGGGAGGCGACGATCCGCGCCGCCAGCTTCGATGAAGCTGACAACACGGTCGAAATCGTATGGACGACGGGCGCTCGCGTCCGTCGCAACTCGTGGTGGGATGGCCCCTACGACGAAGAGCTCGAAGTGACGCCCGAGGCTGTCCGCCTCGAAAGGCTCAATGCCGGCGCGCCCTTCCTCAACACCCACGACAGCTACGATCTGCGGTCGGTGCTCGGCTCGATCGTGCCGGGCTCGGCCAAGGTCGATAAGGGCATCGGCACCGCCCGCGTGAAGCTGTCCCGCGCTGCCGACGTGGCCGACAGCGTTCTCAAAATCCGCGAAGGCGACGTGCGCAACGTGTCGGTCGGCTATCGCGTCCACAAGGTCATCAAGACCGAGGGGCAGGACGGCGATGTGCCGCTCAATCGCGTGGTCGATTGGGAGCCCTTGGAGATTTCCGCAGTCCCGATCCCGGCCGATCCCGGCGCGCAGGTGCGCTCCGAGAAGCCCGAGGGGCTGCGGACTTACCCCGCCGTCGTGGTCATCGAACGGCAAACTGCAACCAGCGAAAGGAACCCGGCTATGGCCGACAAAGACAAGGTCCGCACGGAACAGCCGGGCGGCGAAGGCACCACCACCGAGGAGAACCGCACGGCCGCCGCTGCGCCGGCTGCTCCCGCAGCTCCGGCCGCCCCGGCGGCGGTTACCGCCGACGACGTGACCCGCGCCTCGGGCGAGGCCGCCAACAACGCGGTTATCGCCGAGCGCAAGCGCGTCAACGACATCACCGATCTCGCCCGCAAGGCCGGCGTGGTCGATTTCGGTTCCGAGCACGTTCGCGCCGGCACCGATGTCGAGAAGTTCCGTGGCCTTCTGCTGGAAAAGCTGATGTCCGACGAACACCGCACCCTTCCCAACGATGGCGCCCGCCACCTCGGCGTGCCCGGCCAGGCGATCGACAACAGCCGCGAAGAGAAGCGCGCGGCTGCGATCGAGAACGCCCTCCTGCACCGCGCCAATCCGAGCGAATTTAAGCTCGAAGCCGAGGGCGCTCGCGAGTTCATGGGCATGTCGCTGCTCGAAATCGCCCGCGATCACCTCGAAGCTCGCGGCGTCCGCACGCGCGGCATGTCGAAGATGGAACTCGCTGGCGCGGCCCTGACCCGCGCCGGCCTGCAATCCACCTCCGACTTCGCGCTGATCCTCGGCAACGTGACCAACCGCACCCTGCGCGCTGGCTACGAGGCCGCCCCGCAGACCTTCCGCCCGTTCACCACCGAAACGACCGTGCCGGACTTCAAGGACGTGACCCGCGTCCAGCTCGGCGAGGCTCCGGCCTTCGACAAGGTGAACGAGCACGGCGAGTTCCGGCGCGGCTCGATCGGCGAGGCGGGCGAGAAGTACCGCATCGCCACCTACGGCAAGATCGTCGGCATCACCCGGCAGGTGTTGATCAACGACGATCTGAACGCCTTCACGCGCATCCCGCGCGCGTTCGGCATCCAGGCGGCGCAGCTCGAAAGCGACGTGGTGTGGGCGCAGCTTCTCGCAAACCCGACCATGGGCGACGGCGTGCCCCTCTTCCACGCCAACCACGGCAACCTGCTGACCGCTGGCGCGATCGGCCGCACCACCGTGTCGGAAGCCCGCCTCAAGATGGGCTTGCAGACCGGCCTCGACGGCAAGACCGTTCTCAGCCTCGTCCCGCAGTTCCTCATCACCTCGCTGACGGCGCAGACGGCGGCTGAGGAATTCCTCACCCCGATCCAGCCCAACCAGCAGGCGCAGGTGATCTCGGAAGCCCTCAAGAAGCTGACGATCATCCCCGAGGCCCGCCTGGATAACGGCATCCCGCGCTACAAGATCGCGGGCGATCCGAACGCCTTCTATTTCGTCGCCGCTCCGGCGCAGGGCGTCGATCTGGTCGAGCTGGCCTACCTCGAAGGCGCTCGCGGCGTCTACACCGAGACCCGCACCGGCTTCGACGTGGACGGCGTGGAGATCAAGGTGCGCCTCGATGTCGGCGCGAAGGCACTCGACTGGCGCGGGTTCTCGAAGAACCCCTTCGCGGGCTGATCCCCTCCTGAATTGACCGGCTGCGCGGAGTGATCCGCGCGGCCTTCATCAACTGTTCCTCGAAAGGACAAGGACAATGAAGAACTTCATCCAGCCCGGCGAAATCTTGACGATGGTCGCCCCGGCCGGCGGCGTGACCTCGGGCGATCTCGTCATCATCGGTTCGATCTTCGGCGTCGCCACCACCTCGGCGGCGGCGGGCGCTGAATTCGAACTCAAGACCGGCGGCGTGAGCGAGTTCCCGAAGACTGCCGCCCAGGCGTGGGCGGCCGGCGACCCGATCTACTTCGACAACGTCAACAAGGTCATGACCTCGGTCTCGGCCGGCAACACCAAGGTCGGCGTCGCCGTCGAGGCTGCGGCCAACCCCTCGGGCAAGGGCCGCGTCCGCCTCAACGGCAGCTTCTAAGCCCGGCTGCGCCGACCATGGCGGGGATTGGGGGCGTCCTGGGCGGCGATCAGGACGCCACATTCGACAACAACGCGCGAGAGCAGGAGAGCCCGTCGCTGCCTCCTGCCTACGAAAGGACCAAGGACATGAAACAGTATCGTGTGCTTTACGACACGTGGATCAGGGGCTCGCACTATTCGCAGGGCTTCGTGATCCAGCTCGAAGAGAAGGACGCCGAGGGCTTCGTCGGCGAGGGCCTGCTCGAAGAGGTGAAGGCGGACGACGCCGACGCCAATTCGGACAATATCTCGGTCGGTCTGCCGGGCCAGTTCGAGCCCCCGGCCCGCACCGCGGATGCGGCTGTGGCCGACAAGCAGGCCGCCGAAGGCAACGAGGGCAAGGCCGACGAGGGCAAGGCTCCGGCCAAGCCGAAGGCCAAGGCGGGGAAGTAACGACCATGCCTGCTTTCGACCGCCTTAACCGGATCGCCGGCAAGGCGGTCGATCGCCTGCACGGCGAGCGAATTCTGATCTCCCCCCGCGCCGAAGGAAGCCAATACGGCGGCCGGGTGCCCGACACGACGCGGGTGGCGCACGAGACGCGCGGCGTCTTCGCTGATGAGCCGGGGGTGAACGACATCGCCGGCCAGCGCGCCGGCAACAGCCTGCCGGGCGTCACTCGCCTGACCAACGGGCAGGTATCCATCCAGATTTTGGCGGCCTTCGCCGAGCTGATGCCGTGGGAACCGCGAAAGGGCGATCTTGTGCAGCTTATCGAGCGCGCGGGATCTCCGTTCTATTCGATCGTGGACCCGCAGAAGCTCGATTTCGGCGATCGCTTCCTCGTCCTTGTTCGGGAGCCGCAATGAGCCTCGTCGCCCTCGCCGCCCGGATCGCCACCGTGAAGGCGCTTGAGAATGCGACGCTAGCCGCCGGCCGCGTCTTCGACAGCGCCATTGATCCGATCGACCAAAAGATCGCCGAGGAAGCGGTTCCGGTCCTGATCGTCTACACGGACGATGACGTGCGCACCGTGACCGGCCGCGATCTGATCAATGCCACGAGGCAGCTCGATCTCGTGGTCGAGAGCGCGGTTGCGAGCAAGGTGACTTACACGCAGGGCGACGATCAGGTCGAGGCGATCGAAATCCCATTCACCGACGCCGGGCTTGAGCTGACGCTCAATTTCATGGACCGCCAGATCGCCCGCGCGCTGCTATCCGATCAGGGGCCGTGGGCCGCCCTGTGGCGGCGGATCGTGTTGCAGCCGAGCAAGATCACCTCCAAGCGCGGAGGCAGCTCCGAGAAGGGCGTGCGCTTCGCTGCGCGGCAGATGACGATCACGGCCGAGACGCTCTCCGAGCCCGGCTTCGGCGCGCAGGCAACCGAATTTTGGGCTGACTTCCTTGCGGCGCTGGAAAGCGACGCGGACCCTGCCCTGCACAAGCTCGCGGCCATGATCCGGGCCGAGATCGAGACGCCCACGCTGCCGGCTTGGCGGCAGGCGATCGCCGAACTCGGCGTTAATCCGTCCACCGCCCAGGCGATCGGGATCGCGCCGCTGCCGGAAGGCGACAGCGTAGGCTCGCCGGTTGCAGTGATCACCACGAACGATCAGGACGGCGACGATTGGACGCTCGATCAGGCGGCGATCGACGCCGCGCTTGAGCCCGAGGTGCCCTGATGCATCCGGTCGCCGAACTCGCCGCCCGCGTTGCCGAATTGGAGCGCCGCGCCAACAACATGATGCGCCACGGCACCGTGGCGGAAGTCGATCCCGCGAAGGCCACCGTGCGGCTGCGGATCGGCGGCACTGACGAGAAGCCCTTCCTTTCCCCGCCGATCCCCTACGGCCAGATCGCGGGCGCGATGAAGGTCCATACGCCCCCGAGCGTGGGGCAGCAAATGACGCTGCTCTCACCGACAGGCGATTTCCGCCAGGCGGTAGCGATGCCGCTGACGTGGAGCGATCAGAACGCGTCGCCTTCGCAGGCCGGCGATCAGCACGTGCTCAAATTCGGCTCGTGCACGATCACGATCAAAGGCGACGAGGTGCACGTCGAAGTGCCGAAAGTCACGCTGATCTGCGGCGGCTCGTCCTTCGAGCTGACCGGCGGCGGCCTGAAAATGAACGCCGCCGACTATCAGTTCGATTGAGGGGGCAAGCCTATGCCTGGGATCGCCTGCGTCGGCGTTGACGTAGCCGGCGGCGTGCAGCTCGGCGCGCAGGCCGCGAAGTTCAAGATCAGGGGAGCGGCGGCGGTTGTCCTCGGCGATCACGTCGCCCCGCACCCGCCCTTCCCGCCTCACTCGTCCGATCCTGTGATGGCGCAGGCGACGGCGAAGTTTCGGATCAACGGCATCCCGACTTGTCGGGAAGGCCACACCGCGAATTGCGGCCACGCCACCACCGGCCGGCCGTTCTTTCGCATCCCTTGAGAAGGAGCCCCACCATGGACCGCAAACCCTACCGCGTGACTGACGAGGCCGGCCCGTGGGTGGCCGGCCGCAAGGTCAAGCCCGGCGCAATCCTCGAACTGACGGACGATCAGGCCGCCTACGAGATCGCTCGCGGCCAGATCGTCGCCCACGATCCTTTGAAGGCCGACGAGAAGGCCGAAGAGAAGCCCGTCAGCGAGCACGAGGGCGAGCGGGCGATCGATGAAGCCCCGCGCAACATGGCGATCAGGGGCGCGCCCCGTAAGCGGGGCGAATAATGGCCTCGGCGGTTGGAACCGGGATCGATCGCGAGACCGGCCTGCCGCTATCGGGGTGGCCGCATGTCGAGCAGTCGATCCGGGTCATCTTCACGACCTATTTCGGCACCCGCGTCATGCGCCGCTGGTTCGGCTCGCTCGTGCCGGCATTGCTCGGCGAGAACATCAACCCCTCGACGCTCCTGCGGTTCTTCACCGCGATCTATGCGGGCCTCTCCTTCGAGCCTCGCTTCGCGCTGACCCGCATCCAAGTCCTGTCGGAGGCCGATGAGCTGCGCAGCGGAAAGCTGCGCCTCGAAATCGAAGGCCAGTATCGGCCGCGCGGCCACCTTGGCGACTTCACCACCGATCGCACCGCGCGAATGATCCTGTTCTTTGGAGGCTGACGTGCCCGTTCCTGATCTCTCGTCGCTTCCCGCCCCGCAGATCATCGAAGAGATCAGTTTCGAGGCGATCCTATCGGCCATGATGGACGACGCCACCGCACGCTTCGCGGCGGCCGGCGTTGCCTATGACGTGGGCAATCTCGAAACCGATCCGGTGAAGATCGTCCTCGAAGCGGCGGCTTATCGCGAGACGCTCCTGCGCGCTCGCGTGAACGCCGCAGCCAGGGCGAACCTCGTCGCTTTTTCGACCGGCTCCGATCTCGATCACCTCGCGGCCTTCTATGACGTGACGCGTCTCGATGGCGAGGCCGACGAGGCGCTGCGCAGGCGGGTGATCCTCGCGATCTCCGGCCGCTCGCCGGCAGGCCCCGAGGATTGGTACAAGACCGCTGCGATGCGGGCGAGCCCGCGCGTCAAGGACGTGGCTGTCTATCGCGTCGGCACCGGGCCGGACATTCGGATCGCAGTGCTCGCAACCGACAACTTCGGCGAGCCCGATGCGGCCTTGCTCGCGGCAGTCGATGCCGAGGTCCAGAAGAACAGCGTTCGGGTGATCTCGGATCGCGTCACTGTCCTCTCGGCCACGAGCGCGACGGTCAATGTCGTCGCGGATATCTGGCTCCTGCCAACAACGCCGATGACCGTCTTCGAGGGCTTGGAGGCCAATCTGCGCGCCGCCCTCGCAAGCGAAGGCGGGCTCGGCTTCAACGTCACGCGGTCTTGGCTGGCCGCAAAGCTGCATCAACCGGGCGTGCAAAAGGTCTCGCTCTCGTCGCCTGTCGCCGACGTGGTTGTCGATGACGGCGCGGCGGTGAAGGTCGGGACCGTGGCGCTCACCTTCAAGGGTCGCGACCGCTGATGGATCGGATGGATTTGCTGCCGCCGAACGCGACCGCCTTCGAGCGGGCGCTGTCGGCGACCCTCGATCGCCTGCCCGAGTTGGCCCCCGGCGCTACCGAGCTGCATTCGTTCAAGCTCGACACGCCCCAGCCCTCGATCCTGCCGTGGCTCGTGGTCGAATACGGCCTCGGCGAAATCTCCCAATACCTGCCCGACCTGCCGACCGTGATCGAGTATGGCCTGCGGTGGCAGCGGGTGAAGGGGACGCCGCAGGGCGTCGCCGAAAGCCTCACGTGGGTGGGCTACGCCTTCTCGACGTTCTACGAGGCCCCGCTGCGCCGGACGCGCTGGCACCTCTACGAGCTTGAACTGGATCGCTTCCGCGACGACGAAGGCGACCTCGGCACGATCGAGGCCGTCGTGCGGCTGTCCGATCCCGTCCGGTCGGAATTCTATCGCGCCTGGAATGGCTACAACGTGCGGGAGCACGATTGGGCCTACTCCCGATGGGGCGACGGCATTTGGGGCGATAACTCGGGCGTCTTCCTGCACGCGGGCGGCGTCAAATGGTCCTTCGGCCGCACTTTCGACGCAGGCGCGCACGATCTCACTGAGGCCGAGCTGACGGCCCTCGGGGCGTGGGTTGAGCCTGTCGAAGACGGCTCGATCACGTGGGGGCCGTTCCCTTGGAATTCGCCCGGCCTGAAATGGCAGTCTGACGCGGCGCTCTCGCGGGCGCAGATCATCGCAACTGCTCTGCTCGGCAAAAGCTGCTGGATCGGCATCTATCGCGAGGACGGATCGCCGATCGGCTTCCGCAAGGCTCGCGTCTATCGGCCGGTCGAGTTCCAGTTCGGCGGCTACTACGAGGCGGCCGGGCAGACGTGGATCGCGGCCGGCGGCCCTGGCCCGAACCTCTATGTCGAGGCGCTGATGGAATTCGGCGAAGGCGAGGGCGAGATCGTCCACTCTTGGAGCATCACGCTCGATGGCGATCCCGTGGGATCGCATCCTGCGGGCATCCGCTGGCTCCCCGGCGCGGGCATTGCCGGCGGCCATATCGTCGGCGGTTTCGCCATCGCGCCTGCCACCCTCGGCAAAACCTCGCGCGAACGCTTTCGCGCCCTCTTGAAGATCGTTTGAGGCATCATGGCTTACGAGCACAAATCAGGGCTGGCCGGCACGTACGATCGGACCCCGCAGTTCCCCGCGTGGGATGCCGTTCTGACCCGCGAGGGCAAGATCGGCCAGGCGGCCGAAATGTTCGAAGCCCAACAGCTTCTGCAGAAGAAGGTCCGCTCGATCGGCAACCTCGTCGCTCGCGACGGCGATCGGGTGGAAGGCGCGGATATCATCATCGACGCCGAGGCTGCGACTGTGACGCTGACGGCCGGCCGGCTCTACGTGAATGGCCGTGTGCTCGATGCTCCTGCGGCGGTGCTGTCGGCCGTCCCCATGATCGGCACCGTCCATATCGGCGTGCGCGTGATCGAGGACTATGTGACCGAGCTTGAAGAGCCGGCGCTGCTCGGCCTGATGCCGGGCTCGCTCTCGGAGGGCGAAGGCGGCGCGGCTCGGATTGTGCTGTCCCTCGCCTGGGGCTTCTCCGGCGACGGCAACGACGCCCCGATCTATGCCGTCTACCTGCTCAAGGACGGCGTAGCGATCGATCAGACGCCGCCCCCCAACCTGACCGGCGTCGCCGCGCTGATCGGCATCTATGACTACGACAGCAACGGCAATTATATCGTGTCCGGCTGCACCGTCTCGGCGCTCGGCAAGGACGGCTCGGATCAGGTCTTCTCGATCTCGGCCGGCGTTGCCAACATCAAGGGATGGAAGCGGACGCGGTATGCCGCGCTGCGCCACCGCGAGCCGGAAACTTTCGATCTCTTCCGCATCCCGACCGAGGTCCACACCTTCGGCGCGAACCCGACGATCGTCACGCTCAATCACGGCCCGATCGCCACGATCCGTGAGGTCTTGGTCGAGAAGGAAGTGACGGAGACCGTCGTGCGCGGCGGCACCCCGAACGGCTCGGACGCGCTGGTCAATACCGGCGTCACCTCGATCCTCGAAGTGAAGCAAGGCGCGACCACCTACAACACGCCCGCCGATTGGACCAAGGTGGGCGATCTCGTCTCGTGGTCGGCCGGCGGCGCGGAGCCCGCCACGGGGTCGAGCTACACGGTCAAATATCGCTATCTCGGCATCGTGAGCGCGACCGATATCACTGCGACCTCGATCACGGTTGCGGGCGGCGTCAATGGCGGCCAAATCCAAGTCGATTACGACTTCAAGCTGCCGCGCGTGGACGTGCTCGGCCTCGATAGCGACGGCAACTCGGTCTATCTCAAGGGCGTATCGAGCCGCACCAACGCCCTGCCGCCGAAGGTGCCGGACGATATCCTGCCGCTTGCGCTGATCGAGAACGTGTGGACCGACACGCCGGTTGTGACCAACATCGGCGTCCGCGCCTACACGATGGCCAAGATCGACCGCATGTATAACAGCTTGGTCGATGCGCTCGATCTGATCGCCCTTGAGCGGCTACAGCGCGACATCGACAGCCGCGAGCCGATCTCGAAGAACGGCGTCTTCGTGGACCCGTTCACCTCCGACCGCTACCGCGACGAGGGCGAGCCGCAGACGGCGGCTGTCTTTGGCGGCCTCCTGCGCCTCGCGATTGATCCGACGTTCCATGCGATCAATCTGCCTGGCGTCACGCTCTTGGATTGGACGGAAGAGGTTGCGGTCGAGCAGCCCTTCGCCACCTCGTGCTCGAAGATCAATCCCTACCAGAACTTCGAGCCGCTGCCGGCTTCGATGACCATCAATCCGCCGGTCGATTACTGGACGGAAAGCGCGACGGAATGGGCGTCTGACAGCGCCGCAGCGCTGTCCTCGCCGGTCGTGGTGACGACTTCCCGATCCACCTCGGGGCGCACGACCACCACGACCACGACCACGCAGCGGGAAACCGTCGAGAGCAGCACGCGGGAAGAGACCCTCGCCTACCTGCGGCAGATCGTGCTCAACTTCTCGATCAAGGGCTTCTTCGCGGGCGAGCATCTGTCGTCCCTCGAATTCGACGGGATCGACGTGACGCCCGCAGGGCCGCTCACAGCCGACGCCGAAGGCGAGATCGACGGAAGCTTCACGATCCCCGCCAACGTGCCGGCGGGGTCGAAGGGCGTCGTCGCGAAGGGTGCGGCCGGCTCCGAGGCCGCCGCGATCTTCGTCGGACAGGGCACTATCGATATCGAGACCCTGCGCCGCGTCATCACGACCACGGTGCAGTCAACCTCGGTCACCGCCCCTCGCGAAACGCCCCCTGGCGGTGGCG